>JAJAZG010000329.1 GCA_026785865.1 Pseudanabaena sp. CAN_BIN31 | reverse complement strand
CGTCCAAAATTTCAGTACAGAATGCGATCTCTAGATATCACGATTGAAGACTTGATGTGTATAGCCCATGAACTTTCAGAAACCTGTCTACCAATTTCAGTGGATGTCCAAGAATTACGCGATCCTGATGATGCAGTGATTATTGGTACGGCGATCGCTGCCAAAGCCAAAATAATTGTTTCAGGAGATCTCGATCTATTGGTGCTTAAAGAATTTGCCAATATTCCGATCCTCATACCAACCAATTTTTTGAATCAGCCTCCTATGAATGTTTAAGGCGATCGCCAGTTTCTGCAAAAAGATATGATGTTACTAGCTAAGAGATACCATAAGGAAACATCAAATAAGCTTGCTTCGTTTATTGCGTTTGTTACGGTACAAAAATTAGCATGACAAACGCAATAAACGAAGCGATGATTTTGGGTTCATGCGATCGCCCTATGGGGCAAATTAAAAATTTATTTAACAAACCACAAAATTATGAAAGTCGCCACTTAGTGACGACTTTCATAATTTTGTGGTTTGTTTTAGTCTGCAAGGCTTTGCAGAAAATTCACTTAGCGTAATTAACCCATTTGACGACGTAGAGCTTCTAGCTCGGCATCGATCGCCGCGCCGACACTTGGCTTAGCGCTATCCGATGGAGGCAAAGCACCTTGAGGTGCGGGACTACCAGTCATCATTTTGGCTTTGAGGGCAGCCAATTCATCGTCAACCCCGCTACCAGCTTCTAACTGAGCAAACTGGGATTCGAGATTGTCCATACCAAGCTCAGAACTAGCACTTGCTTTTGCTTCTGCCATTAGCACACGCTCTTCCATGCGCTCAAAGGTAGCAGAGGCTGAGTTGGTGTTAACCTTGCCCAACATATTGTTGAGGTTTTCTTGAGCCTTAGCAGACTGCATCCGCGCCTTGAGCATTTCTTTCTTGGTTTTCGCCTCAGAAATCTTGCCTTCGATCGCAATTAAGTTTTTCTTGAGCGTCTCGACTTGACCTGTTTGCTGATCTAGCCCTGCTTTTAAAGTAGAGGCTGAATCGGCATGGGTCTTTTTACGGCTTAGAGCTTCCCTTGCTAGGTTTTCATCACCTTTTTGGAGAGCTAGCATGGCTCGCTTTTCCCACTCTTGGGCTTGCGATGAACCTTGGCTATATTGTTGCTCTTGGCGCTTGAGGGCAGCCATTGACTGCGCGACAGCTTGGCGCAATTGCACCAAATCTTCTTGCATATCAATGATTGATTGCTCCAGAATTTTTTCTGGATCTTCAGCCGCCGAAACCATTGCATTTACATTGGACTTGACCACCATACCAATGCGATCGAGTAATCCCATAATCCTGTCCTTTGCCTTAGGGGGTAAATTATCTACATAGTATCACGAACGATTTTGTATTTACCGCGATCGCCTATCATCAAAATTAAACAGCAAATAATAGCGAAGCAGTAGGTCAACAAAAGTGAGCGTACATACTCATAAATGGCAATTTTGGGTTGATCGCGGTGGTACTTTTACGGATATTGTCGCGCAGAGTCCTAATGGTGAAATAGTCGTTCATAAATTGCTTTCAGAAAATCCCGATCGCTATACCGATGCTCCGATTCAAGGAATACGCGATATTTTGGGGATCTCACAGACTGAGATCATTCCCATAGATGAGATATCAGCGATTAAGATGGGGACGACAGTGGCGACTAATGCACTTTTAGAAAGAAAAGGCGATCGCACGGTTCTACTAATCACCAAAGGCTTTCGTGATGCGCTCCGCATTGGTTATCAACATCGCCCAAATATTTTTGCAAGACATATTATTTTGCCTGAAATGCTTTATGAACAGGTAATTGAAATTGAGGAACGTTATAGGGCTGATGGTGAAGTTCTTATTCCTTTAAATGTAGATTTAGTTTTAAGAGAATTACAAAAAGCCTATAATTTAGGGATTAGATCTTGCGCGATCGCCTTAATGCATAGTTATCGCTATCCCGAACATGAAAAGCTTTTGGCTAAATTTGTGTGTCAAATTGGATTCACACAAGTCTCAGTGTCCCATGAAGTTAGCTCCCTAATTAAATTTATTAGCCGTGCTGATACGACCGTCGTTGATGCTTATTTATCACCGATTTTGCGCCGTTATGTGGATCGGATTAGTTTAGAACTTGATAATGTTGAATGTAATTCTGCATTATCAAAACTGATGTTTATGCAATCTAATGGAGGACTAACGGAAGCGCAATCTTTTCAAGGTAAAAACAGCATTCTCTCAGGTCCCGCAGGGGGGATTGTCGGGGCTGTGCAAACCAGTCTGCAAGCAGGTTTTGATAAAATCATCAGTTTCGATATGGGTGGAACTTCGACTGATGTGGCGCATTATGCTGGCAGTTATGAGCGATCGCTATCTACCGAAGTTGCAGGTGTGAGACTCAACACGCCAATGATGGCTATTCATACAGTGGCGGCGGGTGGTGGCTCGTTATTGTTTTTTGATGGAGCTAGATATCGCGTGGGTCCACAATCGGCGGGTGCTTTTCCTGGTCCAGCCTGTTATCGCAATGGCGGCGCGTTGGCGGTGACAGATTGTAATGTGATGTTAGGAAAGTTACAGCCCGATTTCTTTCCAAAGGTATTTGGAAAAGATGGAGATTTACCGCTTGATGTCGAAGTTGTACGGCAGAAATTTAGGGAACTTGCTTTAGAGATTAGTCAAGTTACAGGTCAAGCGATCGCGCCTGAATTAGTTGCACAGGGATTTTTAGAGATTGCAGTCGAAAAGATGGCGATGGCGATCAAAAAAATATCGGTGCAGCGTGGTTACGATGTTTCCGAATATGTGCTGTGTTGTTTTGGTGGTGCGGGTGGACAACATGCTTGCGCGATCGCTGATGTGTTAGGCATGACTCAAGTTTTTATTCATCCCTATGCTGGAGTTCTATCTGCTTATGGGATTGGTTTAGCAGATATTCGGACGATCCGCGATCGCACGATTGAGGTAGAACTAAATCTAGAATTGCTCACTAAATTAGAAGCTATTGCGAAAGAATTGAGTGCGGATGCAAAAATAGAACTTTTACATGGTGATGATCCTGATGGTGATTTGCGAATTGAGACAAGCTTGCGATTGCGCTATGTTGGGACGGATTCATCATTAACGATCGCTATTTCTGCTTTTTCGCCCAGCATGTTAGAAGCTTTAAGAACTAATTTTGAAGCTTTGCATAAAGAGCGATATGGATTTATTTTTGCTAACAAAATGTTGATGGTTGAGGCGATCGCTGTTGAAGTTATTATTTCCAGAAAAAAAGAGCAAGTTAAAAGAACAAAGGTAAATGTGGGGACGGGTGAGGCGATCGCCTTTGCTCAAGTTTATATGGATGGTGAATGGCGAGAAATTCCCATTTTTCGGCGGGAAGATTTGCGAGTTGGCGATCGCATTGCGGGTGGAGCGTTGATCATTGACGCGACGGGGACTAATGCGATCGAGCCAAATTGGGAAGCAGAATTGACTGAGGATGATTGTTTGATATTGAGGCGATCGCCCCTTAACAAGGGAGGAGAAAAGGAAATTCAAGTCCCCCATGTAAAGGTAGATTTAGGGGGATCTCTTCCCGATCCGATCAAATTAGAAATCTTTAATAATCTTTTTCAATCCATTGCTGAGCAAATGGGATTTACATTGCAAAATACCAGTGCTAGCGTTAATATTCGGGAGAGATTAGATTTTTCTTGTGCGATTTTTGACCGCGATGGTGAACTGGTTGCGAATGCGCCGCATATTCCTGTCCATCTTGGTTCTATGGGCGAAAGTGTGAAAGCATTAATTACATCTCAAAATGGCAATATCCATTTTGGCGATGTTTTCGCTACGAATAATCCTTACAATGGCGGCACACATTTACCTGATATCACGGTGATTACGCCTGTATTTATTGACTCTCCCGAAAAACCGATTTTTTATGTTGCCTCACGCGGACATCATGCTGATATTGGCGGTATTACCCCCGGCTCAATGCCTTCCAATAGTACAAGTATTGAAGAAGAAGGAATTCTTTTTAATAATTTTCAGCTTGTGAAAAATGGCAGTTTTCGCGAGACAGAAACTCTTGCTTTGCTAGGCTCTAGTGAATATCCTGCGCGTAATCCATCTCAAAATATTGCAGACCTGCAAGCGCAAATTGCCGCGAATGAATGTGGTGTGAAAGAACTTCATCGGATGGTTGCTCATTATGGAGCCGTAACTGTGCAAAGCTATATGGGGCATGTGCGAGACAATGCCGAACTTGCTATACGGAAGGTGATCGCGCAACTTGCACAGACATGGGGAAATGAAAATGAGCGCAAGTTTATCTATCCAATCGATAATGGCAGTCAAATTTTGGTATCGGTTAGTCTCAATCAACAAGAACGTACTGCTAAAATTGATTTTACAGGAACTTCAGCACAACTTCCCAATAATTTTAATGCGCCTCTCGCAGTCTGTAAAGCAGTTGTTTTATACGTTTTTCGGACTCTCGTTGATGATGAGATTCCACTTAATGAAGGTTGTCTTGTGCCTTTAGAAATAATCGTTCCTGAAGGCTCAATGCTCAATCCTGTTTATCCTGCGGCGGTGGTAGCGGGAAATGTGG
>JAJAZG010000328.1 GCA_026785865.1 Pseudanabaena sp. CAN_BIN31 | reverse complement strand
GGGCTTTTAGAATTTTATTGGGGTGATCATATTCATCTCGGACATTATGGAACTCCCGCTCAATCTAAAGATTTTCGGGAAGCCAAGGTGGATTTTGTTAGAGAAATGGTGAAGTGGGGCGGCTTAGATCAAGTGGCTCAGGGCAGTACGTTACTTGATGTCGGCTGTGGCATTGGTGGCAGTAGCCGTATTTTGGCAAGAGACTATGGCTTTGATGTTACCGCCGTAACGATCAGTCCGCAGCAGGTCAAGAGAGCCACAGAACTCACTCCGCCTGAAATGAAAGCCAAATTTCAGGTCGATGATGCGATGGCGCTATCATTTCCTGACGCTAGTTTTGATGTGGTTTGGTGCATTGAGGCAGGACCACATATGCCCGACAAGGCAGTTTTTGCTAAAGAATTATTGAGAGTGCTAAAGCCCGATGGCATCCTTGTGGTCGCCGATTGGAATCAACGCGACGATCGCAAAAAACCTCTTAACTTTGTCGAAAAACTAATCATGCAGCAACTGCTCGATCAATGGTCACATCCTGCTTTCGCCAGTATCGAAGGATTTGCGGAGATTCTTAGCGAAACTAGTTTAGCCAAAGGTGAAGTAACTACAGCAGACTGGACGGTTGAGACTTTGCCTTCTTGGATTGATTCGATTTGGCAAGGAATTATCCGCCCATCGGGTTTAGTCAAATTTGGGATAACTGGTTTTATTAAGTCACTGCGCGAGGTTCCGACCTTATTATTAATGCGTCTTGCTTTCGGGACAGGACTTTGTCGATTTGGGATGTTTCGGGCAGTAAGGGCAATTTCTCAGAATACTGAATCATTAGTTGGTAGTAGTATTTACAAACCCTAATCCATGTTGAGTGTTAGCTTTATGTACGTGCTGAGTAGCAGGATTGGTTTCCTTAGTTAATTCCAAATGCGTCAGTGGGGTTTATTTGGTTTAACTAGAGATATTTTTGGATTTCCGACTAAATTAGGTTGGTTTGTATCTCAAAGCATCCTGTAATTTTTGCTTAAACAACGTTATATAAAAATACTATGTCCATATTCGATCCATTACCTGCTGATTTGCACGACAAAAAGATTGTCTGCTCCTATGTAAATGCCACCAGCAAAATCCAAATTGCACGGATTACCGATGTGCCTCAGTGGTATTTCGAGCGGGTCGTATTTCCTGGTCAGAACTTAATATTTGAAGCGATCGCCTCTGCACATGTTGAGATTCATTCAGGAATGATGGCAAGCTCCATACTTTCAGATACAATCCCCTGTGTCCAATTACAAGTAGAAGAAGCTAGCTCAACCTTGCCAAACTGGGCTCCGATCAAATCAATCGATGATGATCCACTTGAAGATCTATCGCCAGTGCTCTCTCTACCTGAAGTAGTCTCCTAAATAATGGATTTTCTTTCCCTCGAATATGGCTCGTTTCTGATCAGCATAACGATTATTTATTGGCTAGTCCCACACCTGCAAACGCGCTTGTTAGTCCTTTTGACAGCAAGTTTAATGTTTTATTCATTTCTTCAGGTGCAGTATGTCTGGCTGCTGATTGTGATGTTGACGGTCAATTTTTGGCTGGGAAAAGAAATTCGTAAAGGCGATCAATTCCTGAAGCAGTGGTTGCTGTTTGTGGGAATATTTTTTAATGTGCTATTGCTATTTGGTTTTAAATATATTCCGTTTGTAGCAATGGCGATCGGTAACATTACGGGGCTAACGGCGGGGAGTTCGCTAGCGATTTGGGCAAAGACAAATATTGTGCCACCGATCACTTTAAGCTTTTTTGTATTTGAATTAATTGCTTATTTGGTCGATACCTATCGTGGTAATACTCCAGCCAAAGATTTTCTCAATTTTGCTGCTTACAAATTATTTTTTGCCAAGCTCCTATCAGGACCGATTACTCGTTATCAGGAATTTGCGCCCCAACTATTAACGAGATCGCGTCCCGTTCTGCCCGATATCGTCGAAGGTATCTGGCTATTCGCCATTGGAGCCGTCAAAAAAGGGATCGTTGCCGACAATATGGCGCGACTGGTCGATCTTAATTTTCGGAATACTGAACGCGCAGGTAGTATCGATCTATGGCTAGCGCTCTTCGCCTATGGTATTCAGATTTATTGCGACTTTAGCGGTTATATCGATATGGCGAGAGGTAGCGCCTTGTTATTAGGTTTCAAGCTACCTCAAAATTTTGATTTCCCCTATTTCTCGGCAAGTATTTCCGATTTTTGGCGACGTTGGCATATGACCCTCGGCGCATGGATGCGAAATTATCTCTATATTCCCCTCGGTGGTTCACGCGGCGGACTCTGGCGGACTTGCTTAAACCTGATGATCATCATGATCGTGGTCGGGATCTGGCATGGCGCAAACTGGGGCTTTATTATTTGGGGCGCTTGGCATGGCGCAGCGCTAGTTGTGCATCGTCTTTGGATGCAAGTTTGCAGCGTATTTCAAGGGTTAAATAAAATCTGGAAACCCTTGCCGATGCAAATATTAGCGATCGCGCTTACGCAGTTGGTAGTGTTTTTGGGTTGGATTCCGTTCCGATTGCCCAATTTAGTTGATACCAATATGTTTCTAAAAAGACTTTGGGGCTACGAGAGCGATCCCCAGTTTGGTGTAAAAATCTATGTAGAATCCCTTGGTATTACAGTCGGACAAATTTCGTTATTAATGTTTGGTCTAGTTATTTTATCGCTGATTGCCTATCGATGCGATCGCAATAAGTGGCAACTAAATTGGCAAGTAAAATTATTTTTAGTCCCCGTCAGCCTATTTTTAGTAAGTATCCTTAGCCCAGAGAACAAACTACCATTTATCTACTTTGATTTTTAGATCTCAAAATTATGTAACCCTACACCAGTCAATTTTCGGATGAGTATTTTTCCACACATTGGGTAGTTGTTGAGTTGCAATGATGTAAATTCTGGCATCTTTCACATTTCTATTGTCAGCTTAATGATTGATAACACCAACTTGGGCGACGTAATAGATTAAAGGTATCGAGATATTTAATTTCTCGCGTAGGGTCTACTGTGGCGATCGCATCAGCTAATAGCCCGATAGGATTATCTAGTTTCCATAATGGATGAACGATAATAATGCTCTTGCTGCCTATATCGAAGCCAGATAGCTTGTCAAACTCCTGTGGGGAACAGCTATTAAACGATGAGCAGAAGGTATCACGTAAATTAGTTGCAGTTTCAAGCCATTTTTCTAGCTCTGGAGTAGCAAAATTGCCGTCTAGCCCACATGAGAAATTGCTATTGGCTAATACTCTCAACATAGAAATTCCTAAACGCCAATCTAGTAAACCGTGATAGTTCATGTTGCGGTACTGTTGCAGGCAGTCGTAGCAAGAAGAGTCGCATTTATCACGATGTTGCTGTGAAATGATTGCCTCAGCAAAACTGTTTTTAGAATTCAGGATTTTTTCTGTAAGTATATCTTCCCAGTGCTTAGCTAGCCAATCAGTAAAGCCAGAACCATTGGCAAGGCGATCGCTAATTACAAGTTCTCCAACTTTCTCGCCATTTATCTCGACCTGTCGTAAACCACTAATATCTAACTCTTCGGGATCGATGTCTAATTCTTGTGCCGTGACAGAACGAACAATAAAGGCAGCAGAGTAGAAAGCGGCTTTTATGGCAGAGCCATATGTAATTGGAACGAGGCATAAGCCCTCTGGGATACTAGCAGGTTGAATACGAAGAACACCTGTTGTTTTTGGGGCAACAATGGCGATCTCCTCTGACTCTCCGACCTTTTCAAACTTAAATACATTTTTTTTCTTCTGAAAGCGATCAAGAATCCACTGGTCAGACAACATTTTGTCACGATTCCCAAAGGTCGCTTTACCTATTGCTCCTTTGAATAGATTGCCGCGATTGTCATTTATACGAAAGACTCGACCAGATTCAGAAAAATCGGTCTGAGTATTGGTACTAGTTACTACATTAAAACCTTGACGGTCTGACTCAGCTACACTGCCAGCACCTGTAATCAATACATCGTAATCACTTTTAGCATCATCTCCAAGATTGAAGTTAGTACGAAAAGCTAAAGGCACAGCCCATTGGAAAATATTTAAACCTTCCTCCTTTGTTGCTTGGCAGGTTGGGCATACCATATCTTCAATTTTATTTTCAGAAGTTTTTGTATGTTGGCAGCGCTGACATCTCAGCATCCATTTACGCGAAGAAAGCGGATCGCCAGCAGAGAGTAATCCATTTTTTGTGTCTAGGAGCAAAGGTGCTGTGAAACCAATAGCAGTATAAATTCGTTTGTCTTTAGTTTTCTCTGATCCAGGGGAAAATTCTGTAATGGCTAGATCCAAATCTCGATCTATCTTGGAAACCTTCTTTGTTTTAGTTGAATATTGATGATAAAAATCACGAACTCTTGAAGGCATCCCATACATAGGCAAAATTCCACCCTCAGCGAGACGTTCTGCTAATCCATCTCCTGCCAATTCTAAGTTGTTGGCACATTCATTAATCTTATCGAATAAATTCTGTCTTACATACTTCTCTAGCTCTGCTGCTATATCGACATTTTGCACACCGATTAACAGAGCTTTTGATATCTCAGTAACCTCCAAAGAATTCTCTAGCCATTGACTGACGGCATTACGACGGGTATCTTTCTCTTTCCATTCTTTAACTGTACCAAATTCTCCATGACTATCTGGAGGTGTAGGACTCTCCCACCAATGTACATCAGCAGCAATAAATGCACGTCTCAGACATTCTTTTGTTAACAAACGCCGTACGATCTCAAATTGCGACATTGACAGAAATGGAACTGGAGGTGGATCGCCTGTAATCTTTTCTGGATGTCGATAATAAAATTCATCATGGGAACGACCACGACATAGTGTTAATGAGATTGCAAAAGCTTGTCCTCGACGACCTGCACGACCTGCTCTTTGTTGATAGTTAAAGCGCATTGGTGGCATATTTGCCATTACCACAGCCATTAAACTACCAATATCAATTCCAACTTCCATTGTTGTAGTAACGCTGAGGATATCAATCGTATCTACAATTGGAATGAAATCTCTTTGCTGTTTGCCGATATTAACGACTATATTACGGAAATGTCTCTGTCTTTCAGCTTGGTCGTCAGTTTGTCCCGTCAATTCTTCACAGTGTAATCGTACAGGTTGACGCTTCTTTATCGCTTCTGTAGCGTAATAATTTCGGGAGTGTAAATCTGCACAAGTTGTGTTGGGTTCTGGTGGTAATACAGAAAGACAATTTGTACAAATACCACCTGCATAGTGTAAATGAGGTCGTCCGCAGGACGTGCATCGCCATACTGGATCATCAGGAATAGCTACCTTTACCCATAAATGTAGTGGGCTAATTTTTAAATAACTATGATTTCCATAATCACAAATAGCTGTCCATAAAGCATCAAGTGCTTGATCCTCAGATAATTGATTATGTGCAATAGACTTTTCGATATAATTTCTTAATCGTGATTGCACATCTTTCCATTTACTCCAGTCATCAACGTTATATTTAGGATAGCGATATAAATCACCAAGGATACGCAAGCATCCGTTACATATATTCGCAAATAGTTCAGACGATGTATTGCATTGTTTAGCCAGCTTACTTATCTGCTCTTTTGGTAAGTTGAGGCAAACATAGCCTAATCCAGAACCCTCTGTGCTGTAAAACAAACGACTAAATAATGCATGGCAAACTTCTCCCTTTACTTTATCTACAAGAGAATTACGATTATCTATTTTCTGTCGTGATGTGGGTGAGTCTTCTTTCCATTCTAATGATTGTGATTCAAAGTCAAAAAAATCTGTCCAGTAATGCTCTCTATCATCATCATATTTATAATATTGATCAGCAATGTCATTCCCAGCAGGATTTATCCCTAAACGAGCTAATCTTTGAATCAGTGTACCTAGTGTTGAGTCTTTTCCTTCAAATAATAGTCTAAGTGGAACTATATTTTTATCTCCTCTTTGTTTAATTTCATTTAGCATCTCTAATGCTTGATTCCTCAACGCTTTAAATGCTGGAATTAGCCCTTCAACAGGTTGATTGGCTAATTCGATTTTTTCCTGTAATTCTGTAATAGCATTGGGATTTCGTTTAGCAAACTCGATTGCTTCATCTCGAATAGAATGACCATTCTGTTGAAGATCTTCCAAGAGATAAAGTTGACCGATCACTAATTGATTCAGTTCATCACTTATGGCTTCACGCACAATATCATTATGGTGATTACGTTCAATTCCATTTGAGATAGAAGCCGCATTTTCACGACTATCAGAAAAAATCACTAGTTTGCGCGTTTCTTTCTCATCGGGTAGCTGATAGAAAAGTTCTTTGGAAAGCAGTTGACTTAATCTAGAGAATCCACTACGAAATCCTCTAATTGAAGATCTACGAGATTTACGCTTATGATAGTCAGTACCGCAGCAAGGACAAATTGATGGCTGTGCTGGCATAGACTTTTGGGTTTCTTCTGGGAGATCTCGCAAGTGATAAATATAGCCTTTTACCCACTGATCATCAGATTTATTTGAGTTAGGTTCTCCGAGAATAACTTCACCACTGTAAACATCTAATGAAGCTATATCCCAAAATGCTTTCTCTGAAGTACTGCCGATTTTTGTTGGCTGCTTCCACCCCGTATCTCTAAATTCTGTACTGTAAATGTCTCTAGAAGCCCAAAAAATAGCATATTCGTTGTAGCTTCTACTCTCTAAAAAACTACTGACTTGGCGATCAGGAATACTCTCAATATCTGGATCTGTTGGTAAGAGTTCCCAGCCTTGATTATCTTTTAGTTCCAGACGCTTACCACCAAATAGCACTGTACCGCATTGTTCACAATTGAGCATTTCCAAGACGCGGTATTTATCGTACATAATAGGTGGACTTTCCACAAAAAGTTTACCTACGGGTCGATTATTACTAGCCTCGCCCTCTTCACAGCCATGATTCGGTTTAGTGCAAGCCCATAGTCCTTCTATATTCCTGAAAAACCAATGTAGCCTAAAAGATGGCAAGGACGGTTGATTGCATAAACCACGAGTAGTTAATAATCCTCTTAAAGCAAGTGCGCGATCTTCTTCCGTCAAGGCTTCACCAAATAATTTCTTGGCAAAATCCGCGATCGCCACAGCCCGAATTTTTGTATCAACTTCACAAGCCTTAATCATTCTCGAACCGACAGCATTGTTCTCAGGTTCCATGATTTGACGACATTCGTTAAATACATCTGTTCCTTTTAAAGTCTCTATACTATTACTATCGATCTCTCTCGCTAACCTAATGAATGGTTCACTATCAATAAACTCTTCAGTATCAATACTAGGGATTGGCTCAGACTGCCCTTCTATAACTTGTTCAGGATTCCATTCTGTTCCAAAAAATTGATTTAAGAATTCTAAACTCTCTAGATTTTTTGGCTCTAGAGATGCACTAGAAGCAAGAATTCTTAATTTGGGATGCCCAGGATAAAGCCCTAAACGTTCCATTAATAGCCTCAGTAAGTAGGCAACTTCAGTCCCTGTCGTGCCTCGATACAAGTGCAACTCATCAACAATTAAATGAAAAATACTGTCTTCTTTCTGTAACCATGCCTTAGTTTTATCAAAAAGATTCTTGTCAACATCTCGCATCAGCATGATACTGAGCATAGAGTAGTTGGTAATTAAAATATCTGGTGGAGCATCTTGCATATCCCATCGGCAGCGCATCTCCGATCCATCTAAACGCGGGAAAAAGTATCTCACGTCTTCTTTACCAGTTTCATTAAAATGTTGAATAGAAGCTTCAATAGATGACTCCATCTGTTTCATCCGTTCCAGCAATTCTTCAATTTTGTCTTTATTAGGCTTGCCAGTCTTCGTTGTTTCTCTTCCAGCTATAGCTGTAACACCGTTATATCTACCAAAATAAATTCTGTTGCCATTTCTATTATTTTCAAACCAATCCCGCGCTTTATCAGAATCCAATGCAAGGCGTAGCCTAGTAAGTTGATCTTCAACTAGAGCATTCATCGGATATAAAATCAGCGCTCTTACCGCAGGATCGCGAGTTTCATGAGTACGCTGAGATACACGATATGAACGCTGAAAACTATGATTCTTTTTGCCTTCTGGAACTGGATTGCATTGTTTCTGCCAATCCTCATTTTTCCACCAATCATTAAGGTGGTCTGGCTCCTTATTTGGTGCTTGCCAGTTTTTTGATTCTTTCGCAAGATAAGCAAATAGTGGTAATAGAAACGATTCAGTTTTTCCAGACCCCGTCCCCGCAGTTACTACTGTATTGTGACCTTCTAACGCTTTTGACATCATTCTGATTTGATGGCTGTACAGTTCATACTCCTTGACCAGTCCACATTTAGCTAAATCTTTGAAGTCTTGTAAAGCGTCTGCATCTAGTGTAGGTACATCTGAAACTTCTAGATTATCAATAGTTTTACCAGATTTCAGATAACGAGGAAGTGGCTCAATCCAAGGTTCTTGATAAAAAGCGCCTGTTTGACGTAATAGCCTTTCTCGTTCTTGCTCAATTTCAGGAAACTGAGTACCGAAAGCAGTCTTAATATATAAAATCAGATTGTCGCGAATCTTGTCAAAAGCACCAATGGGATCTTGCATAATTTATCACACTATTTAAATATCTAAAGTTTTGAGAGTCTGGTTCAACTTAGCCGCAGTCATTTCTGCTATTTGGGGTGGAATTGCAGTAAATAGATTAAATCCTTTAACTTTTGGAAGAATTTTCGACAAACTATCTGATTTATTCCTATATTCTGGCACAAACCCTGAGCAAAGAGTTAAAGCTCTCTCTAGCAACCGTGGTAATTTTGCACTGATTGGGACTGCCATCATAAACTTGCGTTTATCGTAAAATAGGACACTTGATCGCATTGCTTTCAAAACAGCATATCGTCCCCAATCACGCTCAATCTCTGCCATTTGACCATTCCGCCACAGATAAAAGCTCATAGTATTTTGCTTTGGATGACTGTATTGACTAAGGCGCGTATCAGCCTCAACATCCTGTGTAGCCTCAAATTGCAATGAGCTAGGATTAAAAGTTTGACGTTGCCAATTTAATTCACGAGTAGTACACCATTTGAGGGTGTCTAAATAATCATCAAGGCTACCGACAAAATGCAATATTGTCCAAGCTGACGGTGTTTCCAAGAAATGAATTTTTAGGAGATCAGATATTTGTCTTAATTCTTCTATGTCTTCGGCTTGTATAGTGATTCGCCTAGGGATTAATGACAAAGCATCATCTGGCTCCACGTCATGCTTGATGTGATTGCCAACAGATTTACAAGCTTCTTCTATCTTCTGAATCGTATTAGGCGATCGCGCTCCCGTCAAAACTGCCTGAGGGAAACCAGCACAAGGCAGTCTCACCAATGCAGGAGGAGCCACATAAACTCTATACCCATTACTAAAATCAAAATCACAATGCCCCAATGCGTCAAGCGATCGAATAACTTCAGATCGCCTCTTTTTAATACCTTGTCTGTCTAGATCAGTAGCATTTGTGTCTAAATAGTCAAATGCTTCTTTAAAAGCAGACGAGTTAATTTCTTTTTTTGCCGATAAAACATAAAGCAATCTATCGCTGTTAAACACGTCCCGCCTCCGTTTCAAATTTTTTCCATAAGCTTCTTAGCTCAGGCTGAGTGGGCGAATGAATTGTTTTGCGATCAATCCACAACAATTTTTTCCACTCTTGCAATTTTTTTCTATCTTTACAAACTGATGAAATAGGCTCGGCTTCAGCTAAATTACCACCACAAAAGAATACTTGGCTGCGTCTACCTTTAGAAATGATCCAGATAGGTGTCCAGTTTTCAGGTATTGAGCTTGATATTTGACCAGTTTTTTTACCCACAAAGACAACTCTTTGTTTACCTTGAATAGGTAATAAAGTGTTGAAGTTAAACTCAGGACAATCAAAACCTGTTACCAATGCACCAGATATCCCATGAGGATTATTCCTATCGTTTTGACGATTAACAAACCGATCAAACCTTTGGGTAATCGTTTCAGCTTGCCAAGGAATATCTTCGACCAAAGAAATAAAACGACGTTTCATAGTAGTGTCGCCACTTCGGGCTGAAATCTCTAATCTTAAATCTGATGTATCTAGAGGTAATTCATAGACACCTGATATATGATTGCAATCCAACCGTATCTCATTGCAATACACTTGTATTTCATCATTGCTCACTTGTAAAACTACTTTAGGTGGTGCAAATTTAAAGAAGTTATTCCCACTAAAACGAATACCTCCCGAAAGTTCTAGGCGCAATATCGTGGGAAACGCCAACACAGGATATATTTTTTTTAATTCATCAGAGCAAGCGATCTCTACCTGAAAGAAATGCCATCGATCTGGTAAACCATTTGCGATCGGCAATTTATTAAAACCTTTGCAGCTAGACTCTCCCCATTGTGTAAGTAAAGCTAAACAGTCTTCATGGGCAGCTAAATAAAATGGCTTTTGAACAGGCAGTTGACGTACTTCTATATATCCCGATAATCCTTCACTACTCCCGCCAACGAAGATACGAATTGGCGATGCTGGCAGCCTAAAACACCATTTTGAGTCAGGCGATCGCATTTGTAAACCCTCACACCAATTGAAATCAGAGGCGTTTAACCTTTGTTCATTTTGTTTTGTGAGAGGTGAAGACCAGCCCTTCCCATATTCTTCACATAAAAAAGATTGCTGGTTATTCATCTGCAACAATAATTCATCTTCTGGGAATTCGTGTTTAGTAGTGCATCGCAATGTAAAACTAGCACTTCCTGCGATCGAATCTAAACTACAACATAATCTCAGAGAGCCACATATTTGGTTTACTCCCTGTGAATCCTCTTCAAAAACTCCATCCCAGTTATATAATTCCTCAGTAATCCGCTCAATTAAAGCTTGACGTAACTCCTGTTGCAAGTCATCTTTGCTATTGCTTTCTCGCAATAATCTCCACGTCTGATTTCTTAGCAAATCTCGCCCGTGACGAGCTACAAGATTGGCGATCGCTTCTTCAGATGGAGGAACAGTTGGCTCTAAGCCAGTCGCTGCAAAAATTGACGGGAGTTGACGACGTTCTTTTTCTGTCAGAAGAGTTTGTGACTGTGGGACTCCAATATGCCTCCTATTGCCAATGCAGTTATAGTTAAAGATTCCAAACTCACCCAATTTATCTTTTTTCGACCATCGCTCTAGATCTTCCCAGAGTTTCCACATTTCATTAAACATAGGATATTGACCTGTAACAGGTTCTTCACCCAACAATCCCCTCAATCTTGGATAGTATGCATTTGCAGAAAAATCTCCTTCAGTCCCAGCAGCAAGAACAAATAGGGCTAGATAGGCAATATAGGGAGGATAAGAGTTCCGTTGCTTCAAGCTCCACAGAGCATCTTTACAAACACCCTGCGGTTTCTTTCTAAAACCAGTCTTAACGGCGTTGATAAAATCCAAAAATATCCACCCATTTTTCTGAACTAATTCATTTATTAGTTCTTCAGTGACATAGAGATAAACCGTATTGCCTCCCAAGTCAGTGTTAAAGAAATGAGCGGCAATTAGATTATTCCACTCCAAATATGTGTTCATATAAAGGTTTCACTATGATTTCTTGTATTGACGATTCAGATTTTTTCAGTTTAAAATTCA
Source organism: Pseudanabaena sp. CAN_BIN31 (assembly GCA_026785865.1). Taxonomy (GTDB): domain Bacteria; phylum Cyanobacteriota; class Cyanobacteriia; order Pseudanabaenales; family Pseudanabaenaceae; genus Pseudanabaena. The sequence goes on along the minus strand of JAJAZG010000328.1, from coordinate 484 downwards.
GCCCTCACCCCACCTATTGCCATTTATCTTTCACTAAATAAACAGGTGAGTTCTTGATAAAGGTAAAGTCAGTCAGGATACTTTTTTTGAAAAACAAGATTTATAACAGGCAAATATATTATAAATACTATATATGTTACGACACCTCTCTTGTTACTGATTTTTTCAAATAATTAATATGGTCTCAGTATAAAAATAGCAAATTTTGAAACTTTATTGGCATTTCACCAAGTTTTTGATTTTTGTCAACTTGTGGACATAACTCGATGCGATCGCGCTAAGTGGCAAGTAAAGTTACTTTTAGTTCCCGTCAGCCTATTTTTAGTAAGTCTTTTCAGCTACCCCTGTTAAGGTGACCGACGAGCTTGTGCGATCCTACGGATATGTCTCCTTTAAATTTCATATCAAAAGTTCAAGGAAATAGCTTTTTGAAGGCTGAAACAACCGATCTACGTTGGTTATTTTTGCACCTTAACAGGGGTAG
>JAJAZG010000327.1 GCA_026785865.1 Pseudanabaena sp. CAN_BIN31 | reverse complement strand
TCTCAACACTAACCTTCTCAACACTAACCTTCTTAGTAACAGATGGCTGAGTAGTAACTGATTCATTAACTGACTGAGCGACAGACGGCTGAGCAAGAGGACTTAGCGCCAAAAAAGGCACTGTGCTAATCGCCAGAAGATTGAAAAATTTAGACATTTGTGTAACTCACTCCACACTAACTGCAACAAATCATACACTAAAAAAGGCATAAAAGCTGATAAACGAAGTTTTTTTACAGTAATTTTAACGAGATAGCCATGCGATCGCCAATCTCGTAAAATACGTTAATGAAATATAATGCGCCTTGTTTATTTCTGATTATGTAAATGATTTTCGGTACGTTACGCGATCGCTAATGCGATCGCAATCACAGTAATGATTCGCGTATTTGGGGATTTTTGCCAAAGAAAAATGTAATTGGGAAAGCGGCTTTACGGTTTTTTTCATTTGGCGATCGCTTAGGCGCAATTACCACGAGTAAATAACATCTAAAAAATTCCATCTAATCTACTGATTTAGGTGTTTAGGTGAAAAAATCCTATCTAATCAACTAAAAACAGGATCTTAAGCAGAAATTTTCGCATAACATATCGTATATGGTGGTTAGGCAGAATCTTGACTTTCGGGCTATATCGCCTATAGTCAGATTAGGTAGAAGCTTTCTTTCTAATAAATGATTAGTTAGCTGTCAACAGTTCAGTATCAGAAGCTGCTATATGCAGACATTCAGGAAATTGATAGATGAAAAGATTGGTTGTATTAGCAACAGGGACTTTCGGCTCCCCAAAAAAATGGAACCCGCTATTGGAGCGATTGAGTAAAGAGGATTTACTGGAAGGGAGTGATTGGTTAATTTTTAATCACTGTGGACTATGGGATTTTCGTGCATTTAGAAAATTCTTTACCAAATCTATTGAATTACTATCACTTGAACTTAAAGCAAAAATTGAACAGTATTACCTTGCCGCACTTGCCAATGGGGAACCCTATGATGACATCATTTTTATCGGTCATAGCTTTGGCGGCTTAATGGTAAGGCAAGCTTACTTGCTGGCAACTGGGGCGTATGCAGGAACAGTCAAAAGCCAAGTCCCTTGGACAGATAAAGTTAGCCGTTTTGTCTTGATTGCCTCAACTAATAGGGGCTTTGAACCAGATAACGTTCTAATTTCAGCATTGGTAAACCTTTCCTCAGCTACAGGTTTTTTACCCATCCTACGGGACGGTGTTCAGGGATCTGCATTCGTTACTAATCTGCGGATCAGTTGGATTCGCTACATCACAAGCCTAGAGGGGCGAGAGCCAGTCATGATTCAACTTCTTGGCACCGAAGATGGAGTAGTTAGGAGAGAAGATAGCATTGATCTTCGACAGTTTCCTAATGGTGTCCAATTTGATGTTTCTGGTGCAAATCATGACAACCTTTATCGTCCTCAAGGACGAGGTTCTGAGGCACATGAGGAATGGGAATTGCGCTACAAGTTACTTCTATGGGCAATTTTACGATGCGATCCTAAGAAGCCTGAGCAGATTCCCTCTGCTCTTCAGGAAAGTGTAACGGTTGATCAAGGAGAAAGTTACACTGAAAGCAAAACTGTATTTATCGTGCATGGTATTCGAGACGGTAATAGTGGTTGGGTTAGTCAATTAGCAGATCAAATTAGCAGGCGTGCCAATGGAAATTTGGCAGTTGTCCGTTCTAACTATGGATACTTCTCTGCATTTAATTTTTTCTTCCCTTGGTTAAGACGGCAAAATATTAGATGGTTTCAAGATCAGTACAGTTATCGCTTTGCCTTAAATCCCAAGGCAGAATTTTATTTCATTGGTCACAGCAATGGAACTTATGTTCTTGGAGAAAGTTTAAAACGGGTATCGGCGATGAAGTTCAAACGGATTTACCTAGCAGGTAGCGTGTTACCTCGCGAATACCCTTGGCAGGAGCGCTTTGATTTAGATCAGGTTAAGGAACTACGGAACGATAGAAGTTGTTCGGATTGGCCAGTTGGGATTCTTTGCAGCGGCTTACGAGGACTCGGAATGAAAGATATTGGAACAGGCGGATTTGACGGCTTCAATTTTGCTGATAATCGCACTGAAGAAGTTTACTACTACAAGGGAGGGCATGGAGAGCCTCTTGAGAAGGAAAACCAAAGTAGTATTCTTGCATTTACCTTAGACGGAGATCGCTCTCATCCTTCTAACTTACTTGAAAGTACACAAATATCTTCTAAGTTTCAGTGGTTTTCGCTAATGGCTCCATACTTTGCGCCATTGCTACTACTGCTAGTTTTCTGTATTGCATCTCTTTGGGGATGGTGGATTTTCCAAGACTTTATGTGGAATAATTTGGAATTCTGGATAAAGTTCATCATGTCGGCTGCAATCTTATACTTTGTTTATGCATTTGCCAAAACGGGTTGATACACATTCTAGCGCGATCGCCGATCTTAAAGGGTTCATTAATGAAATGTAATGCGCCTTGTTTGTTTCTGCTTATGTAAATGATTTTCGGTACATTACGCGATCGCTAGTACGATCGCCTTTTTGATTGCTATGCTAGAAATATAGAGACTATATACCCTGCAATGATAAGCGAAAGTTTAGCTCCCCGTTAGCCCTATTGAGAGAAAGACGATGAAGCCTGGGAAAAGAGATGTACCTATCAAAATAAAGATATCAGGAAGGCAACTAATAGAATTGCAGAAATACTCATGCGTTATGGTAGAGGCTTTCGGATTAGATGCAAAAATAGATAATTATAAAGGAATAAGACCAATATCATTTTATAGTTGGGATTTGGATTGCATTCTTGATGTGCTTTCTATGACTCTTGATGATGAGAAAGAATACCCAGACAAGAAAGACGAAGGATACTTGCAATTACATGAATTATATATAAATTTGAGGAAGGCATATAAAGAAACGTATGGGTAGAAATACGGCTATCGACTTAGGGCAACCGCACACGTTTCTTAACAAAGTAATACACATTTCTTAATAATCACTCATAACTAGACAGTGACTATGTTTAAAGCCTCAAGGACAGCCTTAAGATAGTTGTTATTCCATCCAGCCTTGAGTCGTTTGGTCTTGACACCAACCTTACTTTTTTTGTCTCTTGACAATAAATTTAACCCGATATGACGAATAACGGCTAGGTTTTCCGCAGTATAGCCTCGACAAGCTTGAGAAGCATCCTCATCAAACCCAACATCAAGAATCCAATGCAGTTGATTCTCAATACTCCAGTGACTTCTGACAGATTTGGAAAACCTGAGGACATCAGTCTCAAAACTGAGCAGATAGTATCGC
>JAJAZG010000326.1 GCA_026785865.1 Pseudanabaena sp. CAN_BIN31 | reverse complement strand
TATTTCTTTAGTTTAGCCCCAAGCAATTATCTAGCGATCGCGATAAAACTCAAAAGGTGTGGCATATGCCACACCTTTTGAGTTTTATCGCGATCGCTAGATAATTGCTTGGGGCTAAACTAAAGAAATAGATTAAGATATTGCGCTCATTGCATAACTTTGTGATACTTTTTGTGATATTTTTCATGACAGCCGTGTGAATTGTGACAGGATGCATTTATGACAGAAAACAAACCGAAAGAAGTGATTGAGCGCATATCTCAACAGGTTGGACAAACTTGGACTAAAGTACAGCCTCAATTGCAAGTGCTATTACTTAAACTCGTCAAAAGCTTGCTGCCTTTATTCCGCAGTCTGCAAGTTAAGTTGACTGTAGATGAGGCTCCAATGGTTGAAGCTGCGACTGTAGAAACAAGTACAAAGAGTGTTTCTAGCAACTCTGTCCTAAATAATGTATTGAAGACAGCGCAAACTATCTCAGCTAAGGCGATCGCTGCTTTAGTCATGGCGCTAACCAAACTTAAACAAAATTTAGAAGGACAAGAAAGCACTTTAGTTACGACAGAAGCGGCGGGGTTGCTCAATGCGACAACTGAGGCTGATTCACCAATGGTGGCGCAAGTTAAGCAAGAGTTTGGCATTGCTTGGAAATTTGTCAAAGAACGAGTCACGCCGAAAATTTTAGGCTTTTTGCAAGCCTCCGTAGACAAGCTCGATCCGATCGCCACAAATATTTGGCAAAAGACTTCGACTAAGGCTGCCTCAACCCCTTCCTTGGTAAATTCTTGGGAAAAGCTTCAAGGAAATGATGCTTGGAAAAAGACCGCGACCGCGATCGCCCCAATTTGGCGATCTATCAGTGGGATTGCCGTGCAAGTTCCCCTTTCCGATGAAGTGAAGCGAATTTTCGATAAGCGGGCTGGCACTGTGGCTTTGGTCACGCTATTTTCGCTATTACTCATTCTCAAGCCATCCCATGCCAACAGCCAAAATGTTAAAAAAGTCGTGGCATCGCCAGTAGCAATTACCAAACCAGTTGGCAAGATTGCTCAGAAGCAGCCATCGGTCAATAAAGATTTGGTAAAACCAGAGCCTGGTGATAAACCTCTGACATCTGATCAAATTGCGATCGCCAAAATCCAAACTCAAGTTTCGGAAGTGGCGAATCAGTATGGTGAATCTTTGCTTGGTTCGGTGCAGACCAACTTTAAGCGCGGACGCTTGATTGTGGCACTCAATGAGGGCTGGTACAAGTTGGAGCCAACTCAGCAAACTCAATTGGTGAATGATCTGCAAACCAGAGCGCGATCGCTAAATTTCAAGAAGCTATTCGTTGCGGATGCGGAAAATCATTTGATTGCGCGGACTCCTGTAACTGGCAACGATATAATTATTTTGAGACAATAATAAAGACGGCGCTTTGCGCCTTTTTTATTATTGATTTTTTTATGGCAGAATCAAAAGATCAGAGACATCCTCAATACACCAAAGATCGACAAATCGCGAATGAGTTATTGACGCAAACAGCGCCAAAAAATCGCGATTATGCCGAGCTAGGTCGTTTAATCATCCGCTATAAAGATTTTGTGGGAGCGCGGGATATTCAGGCTGATTTGCTGAAGGTTCTTAATAATTGGCAATTAACTGAAGAAGTTTTATTTGCTAAAACTAGAGATATTCATGCGATCGGTAAAGTTTATATGGCCGAGGGCGAAGGACAAGACGATTGGGCGTGATTCAAAGAGGTAGATAGAACGCAAAGCGTTCTATCTACCTCTTTGAATTGGGCGATTTCTGACAATAAAAACACCAAGATAGACAATTGACCAGAAGATATATTGATATTAGTAGGGGCAAAGCATTCCCACCGATACTTACAAATTCTAAGATGTCTTTATTCGGGAATACTTTGCCCAAACCTTACAAGGCAGGGACAATTTATCGTTTAAGACGAAGAGGGTTTAGCATTTGCGGAGTGAGATTTCGGTGATGAATTGAGATATTGTGGCGCAAATGCTAAACCCCTACTTGACTTTGATTTCGATTTGGGGCGGCTTAGGCGCAGGGCTTGCTGTTGTTGGAGTTGGTGCAACTAATGGAGGAGAAGCTAATGGAGCTGCGATCGCTATATCCTTAAGCACAAGTTTTAATTGATAGGGACTCTCGACCGCACCTCCTATCCCCTTTAACTGAACTGTATAGGTTCCATCGGCGACAATTCGCACCTTTGCGTTCACAACATTCACAGCATCAGACAGAGCTATACCTTGAGCATTCAGCACAGTGATTAATAATCCACTGCCTGTAATCTCGGCACTGAGTGATTGACCAGATTTAGCTTGGATTGTATAAGTGTGAGTAGCATTCCCCACCATTTTATTAGGAATAATCAAGGACTCTTTATTAGCTTCTAAATTTATAACTTGATTTACTGGCTCAATGGAAGTGAGAATGGGTGGTTGACTAGGATTAGCTTCAATTACGATCGGCTTTTTAGGAATTGGTCGATTATTGCCAATTATTGAGGTCTGATTATTTCGGATCATCGCTGGCAAAGCAAAGGCACTAATCACCGCCACTACTGCTAATAGCCCACCAAATAGAGATAGAACTCCTGAGTTAGATTTAGCCGAAGAAGAAACAGGCACTGACCGACGAGTTTGAGAATTAAATTCGGAGGAAGCAGCAGCATTAGAGCTAGTTAAATTCTCAGTCCCAGTCAGAATCGTTGACCTGACGATCTTGCTTGTAGTTGCTTGACGCTCCACCTCGTTCATCGTTGCAAGGGTGGTGATACCTTGATTAACTTCACGCACTGACTGATAGCGCTGTGTATATTGGTAGCGAACCATGCGTGTCAAGACCATTGCTAAGCCATTGCTGACCTTGGCTTTATCGCGCCAGACTAGTTCACCTGTGGCGCGATCGGTGGGTAAATCGGCGGGATCAGATCCTGTAAGAGCCTTAATCGCAACCATTCCCAAAGCGTAAATATCACTATTGTAAGTCGGGCGACCCGCACATTGCTCACTGGGCATATAGCCAGGTGTGCCAATGGTGATAGTAAATCGCGATTCTCCTTCTTCATTGGCAGTTAGTCGCGTGTTGGTATTTTGCATGGCTCTGACTGCGCCAAAATCAATTAATACAATTTTGCGATCTTTCTTGCGCCTGATTAAATTGTCTGGCTTAATGTCGCGATGAATTACTCCTTCTGAATGGACAAATTCTAAAACTTCAAGAACATCTTTCAAGATTTTGAGAACTTCAACTTCGCCCAGTTGTGTGCCTCTGAATGGTGCATCAATATTGGCAAGTTCGGCAAGAATGGGATCTTGAGGTGCGTTATCTAAATCTGACACCTTAGGCAATGGTGCTTTCAGTTCATCATAGAGCGATCGCCCTTCTACAAATTCTTGCACCAAAAAAAATTGCTTGTCTTCTTCAAAATAAGCAAGCAGTTGCGGGATTTGGTCGTGTCTACCGAGTTTTTCTAGGGTTTCAGCTTCGGTGTTAAATAGTCGTCTTGCTTCGCGAATAAAGTTGGCATCGTCGCTAGCTGGTTTAAGTTGCTTGACGATACAGGGGGGTGATCCAGGTCGGCGCATATCTCTAGCGATAAATGTATGCCCAAAGCCACCTGCACCGATTTGTTTAATTAACTTGTAGCGTCCATCGAGTACTTTGGCTGCCATGGCGATCGCCTCTCTAGTTATAGGCTCAGGATATTGACTGTCATCTTGTTGGCACTGGTTTATCTTTCTGGGTCAGGCTTTGTATCCTTTAGTTTGTTTTTTTAAGTTTTTGTTTGAGCATCTTTATCTGAGGGTTTGTTATTTTTTGATAGAGGTGGTTACTATATTTCTGTAGATTAACATTTACAAATAAGGAAATTCTGTGGTTGCTACTCTATACCACATTTGACTGATTATGTGTAATAAAACTCAAAAAGCTGTGGCGATCGCCACAGCTTTTTGGTTTCTGGTTATTGAAAACTCTCGGTTTTTAGACTTTGTTTTTACTTCAAAGTTGCTCTTGAGACTGCTTGGACTGTGACAGAGGTTAGGTCTGGGGTTGGGGATGGGGATGGACAGGTGTTTAGCATGGAAGCTGGTGTGCAGATTTGTCCGTTGATAGTTAGAGTATTGGGGCTGGGGGTAGTTGTGACTGTAAATGGCGAAGTAATAATCGGCGAAGTAGTCGGCAAAATTAAAGAATCAACCATAACTAGGCAATTTATAGCATCTGAGGTATATGTAGTAAGATTACTAGACGTGCAATTACCTGTGGCTCGATATAAAACGTTTGGTCCTTTCCATTTAGTTTCGTCAGCAGTCGTAAGCTTGGCTGTGTAGTACATAACTAGACGACGGATTGCGAAGCTTGGAATGGGTGGGGGTGTGACGGGGGTAGTTAGAGGAGTTGCAGGAACAGTAAAAGAAATATCAGTAGCAGTGCTTGATAAAGGGTCTACCTTTACGACCGTAAAAGTATTGTTGGGATTGGCAGTGGGTAGAGTTTTTATATAATAAGTTTCTGTAGTGTTGATTCCTGAAGGGAGTCCAGTCCCAGAGAACTTAATGGCGTTACCCTTAGTGAGTCCGTGATTTTTAATTGTGAGAGTCGTACTTGATGTAATTGATGTACTTGGTGGAAAAGGCTCAATTGGTATTGGAATTTCTAAATAGAGTTTTGCTGACGGGTCAGTTCCCACAGGATTTATTCCAGTTGTTGTGGTGCCAGTTGTTGTAAAGCCACCTGTAATCCATACAGGATTAGGAGCAGTTGTGCTGACTACGCTAGCGGCTTTGATTTCATCGGAGATAAAATCTGCTGCTCGGCGCAGATTTGCTTGTTGAGTTATTTGTATATCTGATTTTGTATTGGTACTTATAATAAATAGGAGTCCTGTGCCTGTCATTCCCACAACTATAGTCAAGATCGCCATAGCCACAAGAAGCTCGATTAGGGTAAAACCTTGCTCTTTATTTTGGCGCTTCTGCAAAATGTTAAATAACAACTTTTTGTGGAATATTTTGTCAGAACTGAATGAATTTGAATACTTACTTAATGACATAGTATTTTCCTTGTATTTCCCTTTTTCAAATTGTCTTGATTCCATCACTACAATTGATCCTTAGAAGCTAAGCATCAATTTTGCATTTTCTTGTGCCACCTTGGTAGTTACCACCTGAAGTTACAGTTGCAGTTTCATAAGTACCCATGCGAACAATTCCCAAAGGATAGGAAATCATTACGCATCGCTGATATGTTGTGTTTGCTAGAGAAACAACTATCGCTCTGGTGTCAGAGCCGCCAGTGGAAGTGCTTGCTGTTGTTATCCTTCCTTTAAAGTCAAATCCAATCGGCAATGTCGTTAGGGTAAGCGGTGTAATCGTATCTTGATTAACGATGGTGAAGCTTGCGTTTGTATCGGCAAAAGATTCTGTACCAGTTCTCCAACATCGAGGGGTAGCCGTTGTGGTTGTGACACCACTAATAGTTGTGGTTGTGGTCGTAGTATCAACGAGAGTAGTTGCAGACCCTGTACCTAAGTTAATAGTAAACTGACAGTCTTTACCAATACGGATAGTGTTAGCTTGAGCTTCTCCTAGGGCAGACTTTAGGCGAATGGTGGCATTGCTGACTCGATTGCGATTGAGTAGCCCTAAAAATGATGGTGCGGCGATCGCGCTGAGGATGCCAATCATGATCATGACAACTAATAGTTCAATCAGGGTAAATCCTTTGGAGTTACTACGGGCATTGAAATGTAACACTTGGTATTACCTCCGTTGTTAATGTTGCCAAATCTGTACCTGTTGAGAAAACTGTATCTCTAACTCCATAAACCATCTGTAATGTAGTCGTTGAAGCTGCTGTCGTTTTGCGAGTAAGTCTGTATTCTCTCTTAGGTTTTTCCTCTTGATTAAAGATAACTGTTGATGCAGTAGCAACTTCTAAAGGAGAAGGTGTTGTAGTTGTAGTAACTACGATTGAGGTAGCCCCAAGTATTGCTATATTCTTTAAGGAATCTATAGAACTTGTAGCAATGTTAGTGCAGAGTGCTGTATTGGGAATAACATCTCCAACTCTAGGTAAAGCTGTCACACGAGTACCAACAGCATAAGATTGAGCGGTAGAAGGAGTTAATGAAGCAAAAGAAACTGTATTAGGCGATGTAGTTGTATTTATAGAACTGACGATCGCACTGAAGATAACCCCAGAAGCTGGTCCTATGACGATGCGATCACCTGATTGAAATGCACTAGCATCAGCTACGGTGATCGAGCTTATAGGGGATGAGGTAGATAATGTCAATGGTGAGCCGCTAATTGTGCTAAATCGTCTATAAATTTTACTTAGATTAACTGTAACTGCTAGGGAAGTAGCATTTGAAGTTGGTATTGTCGTCAGAGTATAAGCAGTAGTTTCACCACCTATTGTTAGCTGACTACCAGTAGTTGCCGTGGTTGGAAAACCTTGATTATTGTCAGCGATGAGGATTGTTAAGTTTAAATTTGTTGTACCGCTTATTGTTGCTCCAATTCCATTAGCAGGCGCAGTGGGTACGGTAGTAACTGTTTCTATTCCAAGTTGAGTTGCTGTATAACGAACTAGTTCTAAATCTTGCTGGATTAAGAGGGTGGCTTCATTGTTTAGTTTGGCTTTGAGCTTTAGGTTGAGTCCAGCCACCAAAGCAGTCAGAGCTGTCAAAGTAAAGATAGACAAAATCACTATTGCCACAATCACTTCAATCAGAGTGAAGCCATGCTGCTGCCTAGCTCGGAGAGACAACAGCATGGCAAATTTAAAGTTAGTCTTTGCTTTCATGAGCTTATTGCGCCTGCTTCCTATTCCACGTTTGGATTGATGATATAGATGGCGGCAATTGGTTGGGTGTAAGTCCAATATCATCCCATGTCCCCTTTTGGATAATACCCAGCTTGGTATTACCAACACCACAAGTAGTCATAAATTGACCTACCCAAACTGCACCTGTATAGGTAGTTCCACCATTACGACCGAGCGCATAACGAGGAGCCAAGATAAAACCATCAACATTGTCATTACCATTGAGGCAGATTTCAGGAGGGTTTCTAGTAGTAGTACTGCCATAGCCATACATCTTGAAATCAACTGGTTTGTAGGCAGCTAGACATTGAGCATTACAAGTGCCAAGGTAACTGGTTGTAGTTGTTCCAGTACCTGTAGTTGTTCCAGTACCTGTAGTTGTTCCAGTACCTGTAGTTGATCAAGTACCTGTAGGAGTTCG
>JAJAZG010000325.1 GCA_026785865.1 Pseudanabaena sp. CAN_BIN31 | reverse complement strand
GTGATACAGTTATGGGTTGGCTTGATTTAGGCTTTTCTGCTGTTTGATTGGCTCAATCTACAACTATGACTTGGATATAGCTGAGATTAACCAAACCCGTTACTCTACCATGAAATCAGTTCTGCAAGAGGTCTAATGTGGCAAGCGATCGCCGCAAAACTCTAGCCAAAATGCGATCGCGCAATATTAGCGTCGAAGACGATCAACTCGAAAATCTTGCTGACGATGCGGCGATCGCCTGTGAAAGTGATTCGCAGCCGCGCCTGACCCAAATGCATTATCAAGACTTGATGCAGCGCGGTTTAGCTAAGCTGAGTGAAGATCATCGCGCCGTATTGGTACTGCACGATCTTGAGGAGTTAACACAAAAAGATATCGCGGAAATTTTATCTATTCCTGTCGGCACTGTAAAATCGCGATTATTTCATGCTCGTAGTGCCATCAGAAAGTTTTTGGAAGCACAAGGAATTGACTTATGAAAAACAAATATTCTCAAGATTTTTCAGAAAACTTTAGCGAAGATCCTAATGATAATTCCCTAGTTGCCTTTCTGAAGCAAAATAAGCCGATCGCCCCATCCCCCGCGCCCAACTTTGAGCAGCAGCTATTTGCAGAAATTAGCAAATATCCTCAGCGATCGCCAAAACCTTCATATTTACGGCGTTGGCTACCTTGGGCTTTATTGATCCCCGCCGCGATCGCGACAGGTATTGGTTTTAATTGGGCAACTAACCGAGCGCAGTATCAAATTGCCAATATTAGCGAAGCCGATCGAGCCGCGATCGAGCAGTCATTGATCAACAGTTGGGATGCTACTGATGCCACAGTTTCTCAGTCCACAAGCAGCACAAGTTCAACGGATACACAGCTTTTGATAGAGTTGTCCCCCCTTGAATACGAATAATTTTAACTAGTCATTGAGAAATATATGTTCAAATCTACTCTTAAATTTATTTCCAAATCTAAAATATTTCACTACTCCGCGATCGCTGCCGCAGTGGTGGTAACCAGTGGCATTTTTTTGAGCAGTAGTAAGGGACGAGCGTGAAAATAAAGTACCAATTACTTGACGGTAGCGCAGTCGTTTAGCCTTATCTAATTGGTACTTTATTAAGCTGCACGTCCCTAATGTTTTAGAATCTCAAACGCAATCTCAAGCTCAGGTAAAATCCGAAGTACAATCGCAATTGCCAAATTCGGAAAATCGCTCTAATCGCCCAGATCGTTCTGAAAATGCTGATATGCCTTCAGGTAAGGTGTTAAAGCAATTAAATTTATCGACCGAGCAATTACAAAAACTTAAGGCAATTCGCGATCGCGATCTTGCTCGTATTCGTGAGTTATCGCAACAATCTCGGCAAGCGAATAAGGAACTGCGAGATTTACTAGCTGGAACTGAAAACAGTGACGTGATTCGAGCCAAACAGACTCAAGTGCTAGCCCTTCAGCAAGAATTACAAAATAAACATTTCGAGCAGATGTTAGCCATGCGCGAAATCTTGACTCCCCAACAGCGATCGCAGCTCAATGAAATCATGCAAAAAAATCGTCCGAATCGCAATGGTATGAGAGGCGGCATTAAAGGAAATATCAAAAATCGTATGGAGAGGCGCATGGAAAATCCACGCGATCGATCAACCCTTTAAACTAAAAAAAAAGCATCGCTTCGCGATGCCTTTCTTTTGCCATGAATATAAATACTCAACGCAAAGAAATTGTTAAATCTCCTCACCGAACCTAGAACTGCTCTTAACATAGATTGTAAATATCAAAAAACTCTTGTTCAGTTTTATTAAAATTCATAAAGAAACCCATAAATCTGCATGACTGACTCTTTATATTCTTCCAAATCATCACAAGTGACTGAAAACCTGACCAGTAACAATTTTGAAAGCAAAAATCAATTTATAGAGCCAGTTGTCCTGATCCGTCGCTTTGCTTTTGGTATTGCGATCGCGACTTGGATGGTGATGGCGATCGGTAGTGCCACTCGTATCATGAATGCTGGCTTGGCTTGCCCCGATTGGCCCCTGTGCTATGGAACAATATTACCTGCCGAGCAGATGAGCCTCCAAGTATTTTTAGAATGGTTTCATCGTCTAGTTGCCGCCACCACTGGCTTTGCCACGATTGTTTTATGCGGGGCAAGCTGGTATTTCCGAAAGTCTTTGCCGAAATGGTTACCTTGGGCAACTTCGGGATCATTATCTCTAGTGGTTTTTCAGGGAATTTTGGGCGGATTGACGGTGACGCAGTTACTCAGATTTGATATCGTCACCGCTCACTTGGGAACGGGATTATTATTTTTCTCCAGTTTATTAGCGATCGCTACAGCTTTAAGCAACGATCAACTTAATAATGGTGAAATGCTTCGCTCTTCACCCAAAATTGCTTGGCTTGGCTTATCAGCAGCAATTTTAGTTTATTTGCAAAGTATTCTCGGTGCCTTAGTAGCCTCGCAATGGGCTTTGCACCAATGCTTTGCCACACAGGATATGTGCATCGTTTTAAATGCTCACTTGTTAGGGGTAATTCCTGCAACTATTGCGAGTATTGCGGTGGTTGTGACCGCTTGGCTAAATAGAGCGATCGCGCCATTGCGCCGCGTTGCTTCGATCGCAGGTTTGTTAGTCATCGCTCAAGTGGCGATCGGCTATGGCACTTATAAACTGCATTTACAAGTCGAACCACTCACGATTGCTCACCAAGCTACAGGCTCAGCATTGCTAGGAACGCTCGTTTGCTTTGCTGTGTTAGCATTTAGAGCCACGCATCAAGCAGAAAATCAAGAACAGAATCAAGCGCAACCTGCGGTTCGCTGAACGTAAGAATTACGAAATATTTTAGGAATTAAACGTAATGCAACAATCCGCGATCCCAGAAACTATTCTTACTGAAACTGATCAATCGATCTTATCAACTCGCAACTGGCGCGATGTTATTCAAGATTACACGGCGCTAACCAAGCCTCGCATTATTGTTTTATTGCTAATTACGACCGCAGGGTCGATGTGGATTGCTTCTGAAGGACAAGTTGATCCGTTTTTAATGTTTATTACGGTTTTGGGTGGGGCGATCGCGGCTGCTTCAGCCAATGCGATTAACTGTCTATACGATCGCGATATTGATGCGAAAATGGAACGCACCAGTTGGCGACCACTGCCGTCGGGCAGAATTCAGCCCCGTGATGCGCTGATATTTGCGATCGCCTTAGCGATCATTTCCTTCACGATGCTCACCGTATTTGCCAATCTCCTCGCCGCTTGCCTCGCCATGTCGGGGATCGCCACCTATGTCGGCGTTTACACGATTTGGCTAAAACGCACCAGCACCCAAAACATCGTCATCGGTGGAGCCGCAGGCGCAATCCCACCCCTAGTTGGTTGGGCGGCGGTGACTGGCGAACTGAGTTGGTCGGCATGGGTATTATTTGCAATTATTTTTGTTTGGACTCCTCCACATTTCTGGGCTTTAGCCCTAATGATTCGTGATGAATATGCCAAAGTTGGCGTACCCATGCTTCCTGTTGTGAAAGGAGCAGAGGTGACAGCTAATCAGATTTTGCTATACACACTTTTATTAGTTCCTGTATCGCTATTGCTGGTTTATCCTTGCAATGTGATGGGTTTAGTTTATGCAGTGTCAGCCGTTGGACTTGGTGCAGCTT
>JAJAZG010000324.1 GCA_026785865.1 Pseudanabaena sp. CAN_BIN31 | reverse complement strand
TGCAAAGTAAGTGAGCATAAAAAAACTTAAAATCCAAAAAGCTATGGCACACGCGGGGCGTGTGCCATAGCTTTTTGGTTCTTATTATTAATTACTGAGCAGGAGCCAAAACAAATGGAGCGATAGTCTACTGAGCAGGAGCGGCAGTTTGCGGCTGAGGCTTAGTCGTATCTACAACACCAACGGCAGGCGCACCTACAGGACGTAAAACTTCAACTCCATTTTGCTGCAATACCACAATCGGCGGCTCCGCATTAGTATCAATTCGTTTAACTAACACTTTACCGTTAGAAATCATCTGACCAACCCTAACATAGCGAGAAGTTGGCTCTTCAAAGGCTTGGATAATCGCAAACATCATACCCGCAATTTCAACAGTACCTGTAACTTTTGTGCCTTCGGCAGCTTTAATGTCAGGAGGAAGAGGAGGAGGAGGAGGAGGTAGTAAAATTTTTGCAATGGTAGATGTTCTGACGATTACCGCAGGTCTGAGGTTAGGTAGCTCCTTAGGCTTTGCCAATAGAGTTTCTAAATTTGGAACTGGATTAATGATCGAACTGGTAAAAGGATCGCGAGATTGATTGGAGCCAACACCGATTTTTTTCTCTAGCTCCTGAACTCTTGCTTGTTTATCAGTGACAGAAATAAGTCCATCTGGTTTCTGTCCCGCAACGAATGGTGCATTGAAGGTTGGTGCGGTGGTAGTTGCTACCGCCTTTGGCTGAGTAGCAGTGGGTGCTGAACCAGCCACAGTTGGCAACGGCTGACCTGATTCTGCGAGTGTTCTCATTTGTTCGCAATCCGTCCCAGGTGCAAATTTAGCTGTTTTGACAATGCCTTGTCTAGATTCTCTTGTCGTACTGATCGTACATTCGGTTGGTGTACCCTCACCGCAAGCACCAAGGATTGTAGTAACGCTAAGAATCACGCCAGCTAGGTAGTAGATACGCATAAAAAGTTCCTCTGCTGCTTACTTGGTTTTCGGTACAGCGTCATCCGATTTCTTGTCGATTTTGACTGCAAGATAGTAAAGCATTATGGGAATTTTGGCAATATAGTTTTTCATAAAAAACCAAGAAAGAAAATGCAGTGAAAATTTCTGCTCTTTCTTTCTTGGTTTTTTATTCTCGCTATAGTAAAGATTGATACCCTACGGAGAAATTTATGGAAATTACATCTGAAGTTTATCAAGGTCAGTTTGGTGAATTTACAATTACTGCAAGCGATCGCCTTAGTGTGATTGTCTACCGTAGTGCTTTGGCGATCGCGGCTCTATGTTTTAGCGTGGGAGCGCTGTTAGTCTTATCGCAGCCTAGTAATCCTGAAGTTTTAAATTGGTTAACTTGGTTGTATATCGGATTTTCGGTCGCGTTAGGTGTATCGCTTTGGACAATTCATATTTATCTGGAGTTATTGCATCGAGTTTTGCAAGTTTTTTGGGCTATCGGGGCAAATTCTACAGTGGGGATAGCTTTGTATTTTCCCGAACCTTTGGCGATCGCTATTTACAATCAGCCGATCGCCTTAATTGGGATTGGTTTTAGTTTTGCCGCACTCACAGGGATTTTCTTTAAGGAAACTTTTTGTTTTAATCGCTTTGAAACTAAATTTTTAGTACCATTGTTGCCTGTGTTAATTCTTGGTCATTTAGTAAATATTTTACCGATCGCGATCGAGCGCGGATTATTGGGCGCTTGGGCAGTTTTGTTTATGATCTTCGCAATTCGTAAAGTAACCCAAGCAATCTCGCCTGATATTGGCGACAAATCAGTGTTTGATTATCTCAAAACAGAAAAACAACTAAAACCAAATCAAGTCTAGCCAGCAAACTTATGATGATTCGTGCAATTTTAGAATGGGACGAGGAAGTACAGGCTTATTCTGCGACTTGTCCAGAGCTAAATTTTGTGTCTTCTTGTGGCGACAGTCGCGAAGAGGCAATATCTAATCTCAAGGATGCCATTTTATTGATGTTAGAGCCACTTCCAGATCATCTATTTTAGAAGAATTAATGAATAAAACTTTTACTTTTCAGGCTGATGAATGGACGGAGGCGATCGCCATAGTCCAAAAACGCTACGATCGCGAATATCGAAATGAAGCATTTGATTTACCCGCAGAGGTGGAATCAATGCCAATGTTTCGAGAATGGGTAAGCCATACTTTATCTAGCAAAATTGCTTCGCCTTTTTGGGAATTGGCGCAATTTCAAAAAAACCAGCGATGTTTAGATATTGGCTGTGGGGTCAGCTTTCTAATTTATCCTTGGCGCGACTGGGATGTATTTTTTTATGGTCAGGAAATTAGTTTTGTCGCTAAGGAAGCGCTGAATTCGCGTGGTTCACAGCTTAATTCCAAATTATTTAAAAGCGTGCAGCTTGGCGCAGCGCACCAATTAAGTTATGAAAATGAATTTTTTGATCGCGTAATTGCGACTGGTTTTAGTTGTTATTACCCTTTGGCATATTGGAAACTGGTTTTGCGTGAGGCTAAGCGTGTCTTAAAACCAAATGGGGTATTAATTTTTGATGCGATCGCCCCTGATTCAGAATTTGCAGAAAATTGGGCGATTTTAGAAACCTATTTAGGCTCAGAGGTATTTCTCACGCCCCTTAGCGAAATTACGGAATTAGTGCAGTCGATGGGCGGCAAAATTACCGCCAAAAAAGACGGCTTGCTATTTTGTATGTATCGCGTTCAGTGGTAGCTTGTTGAGAGTGGCGCAAAGCCACGCTCTCGACAAATATTTGGTGTTTATTTATGTCTGAAAATTCTCAAACAACAGGTGCTGACGCGATTGATGTAGCGATCGCCGCAAGTATCGACTTCGATGGCACACCAATCGATCCGAAAAAACTCGATCTCTATAGCAGCGTTATGGCTCTTGAAGGTAATCGTCAGCGCAGTGGCGTAACTAACACGATGCGATCGCGCATTGTGCGTATTGGCGCAAAACACATCCCTAAAGACGAACTTAACCAAAAATTGCTGGACGCAGGGTTTGCCCCACTGAAGGATAAAGATATTGCCTATTTTTATAACAAATAATTTTTTATACTCCGTCCATGTTGAAAACCGAAGTTTTCGACATGGACAAAAAGAAAAAACCGAAGCGGGGCTTCGCCCTGCGACCTTCTATAAGAACTACGGGTTTCATCCTAGACGGCGGTATAGCAAGGGTGCATTTAGTGAACCCTTGCTAAGATCTACAGCCTTTTGGCGTATTTCAATTAGTTTCGGGCATACTTATTGATATGCAATCTTGCGATCAATATGACTAAGTATTGGCAAACTATATCTATTGCTTTAGTTACCGCTTTATTTTTAACAGGATTGGGCGGTGAGATTAACTTAATTAATCTAGAAGGGGCGATCGCCCAAAATTCATCTCGTACTGTTCGCAATCAAGATATTCAGCGTTTAAAGCGATCGCGACAACGTTGGATTGAGATTGATCGACGGAGCCAGACACTCACAGCGTGGCAGGGCAGTAGACAGGCTTATTCGGTAATCGTCTCTACAGGCAAAAGTGCTACCCCAACTCCTACAGGGCTTTTTAACATTCAGACTAAGTATTCTACGGCAAGAATGCAAGGTGAAGACTACAACATACCTGATGTTCCTCATGTGATGTACTACAGTGGCAATTACGCCATTCATGGAGCATATTGGCATCGCAGCTTTGGGATTCCGATCAGTCATGGCTGTACTAATGTTGCGCCAGATCATGCTGCTTGGCTATATCGATGGGCTGCTGTAGGTACGCCTGTAGTTGTGCGTTAGCATTTGCTAAATAAAACTTAACGGGCTAGAAATAGACAGAGGCGATCGCCTCACAGTAACCTAGAGACGTTACCTGTAATCATTTTATTTTTCACATTACAGTCTTTAGGAATAAGGATAAAACTATGGCAGTTGCACGTGGTTCTAAGGTTCGTGTTTTGCGTAAAGAGTCTTATTGGTATCGCGAAGTCGGTACTGTAGCTTCTGTTGACAAAAGCGGCATCATCTACCCAGTGATCGTCCGTTTCGACAGCGTAAATTACTCTAACATCGCAACTAATAACTTTGCGATCGATGAAGTTGAAGAAGTCGCCTAGATTTTTCAAATTTCAGAAATGAGAAAGGGCGCAAAGCGCTCTTTCTCATCAAACCAAAAAGAGAGCTACAGCGCTAGGCGCTGTAACTCTCTTTTTGATTTTACAGCAGTTTTCGATCAAAAGAACCATAGTAAAACTTTTAAAAGGGTTGCTCTGCAACCCTTTTAAAAGTTTTACTGGTTCTGCCTTGAGCGCAAAGCGCTGTAATATAGTGTAAGAATTAGCGTAAAGCGTTACAGACAATGCCCGAATTACCAGAAGTCGAGACAGTTCGTATCGGTTTAAATCAAAATACGCTAGGTTGGCAAATTGAAGGCGGTGAAGTATTACTGCCCCGTGCGATCGCCTATCCTGATCTTCCAGAAGCTTTTTTGGCGGCCGTGATTGGGGCAGAGTTTACAGAGTGGCAGAGACGGGGAAAATATTTAATTGCTCAGCTTTCAAATAATCAAACACAGGGGAGTCAATTAGGCGTGCATTTGCGGATGACGGGCAGTTTGCTCTGGTGCGATCGCGATCAGCCTGTGGGCAAACATACTCGCGTGCGCCTATTTGTAAATAATGCAAAAGCAAAAAAAGTAAAGCTGAAAGAACTAAGATTTGATGATCAGAGAACTTTTGGTAAAATGTGGTTAGTTCCATCTGATCAACCAACAGAATCGATCATTACAGGATTGCAAAAACTAGGCTTAGAACCTTTTGATCCTGAGTTTACGCCAGAACATTTAGCCGTCAAACTGAGCCGTACTGGTCGCCCGATTAAGACGGTCTTACTCGATCAAGAAATTGTGGCAGGAA
Organism: Pseudanabaena sp. CAN_BIN31; assembly: GCA_026785865.1. Lineage (GTDB taxonomy): Bacteria > Cyanobacteriota > Cyanobacteriia > Pseudanabaenales > Pseudanabaenaceae > Pseudanabaena. Next base: position 29,088 of record JAJAZG010000324.1, on the reverse strand, counting down.
TTGGGAATATCTATGCGGATGAATCATTATTTCTCGCCAAAATCCATCCTCAAAAAACTGCAAATTCTCTTAATTCTGAACAAATCAAAGTCCTACATCAAGGGATTATTCGCTCTCTTAGTGATGGCATTGCTAAAGGTGGCACAACTTTTAGCTCTTTTCAAAATATTGCAGGAATTAAGGGAAACTACATCGATACAGCTTGGGTGTTTCGGCGGACTGGTCAGCCCTGTAATATTTGTGGCACAGCCATTTCACGCATTAAGCTCGGCGGGCGATCAACGCATTTCTGTACTCAATGTCAGCGTCTATAATCAAGTAAAAAAAGCTGTAGCGCACGCGCAGCCTGCGCTACAGCTTTTTGGTTTTATTACTTAATCAATTGTGATTTAATTTTCTCCATTCTCGAATTGCCCCTACGCGATCTGATGTCAACGTAGTTGTCGGGCGATCGCGCAATTTCTGAGCGCTCATAGCTGATAATGTATTGGATTGGGTAACGAAAACATCCCTGTCTATGTAGCTCAAAACATCTGCACAGATAATATTATGGTTCAAAACGCCGCAAAAACCAGCTTTATTGCTTTAGAAGGTCTTGGTAAGTCTTACTTACAACCAAATGGGCAGACTATTTCGATTATTGAAAATATTAATTGCCAGTTGCATGTAGGTGAAATTATTGCTTTGTTAGGTCCTTCAGGTTCTGGCAAATCAACGCTAATGCGAATGATTGCAGGTTTGATTCCACCTTCTAGCGGCAAGGTGTTGTATTACAATCGTCAATTGATGGGGTTAAATCCGGGGGTAGCGATCGTTTTTCAAAACTTTGCGCTTTATCCTTGGCTCACAGTTTTAGAAAATGTAGAACTGGGATTAAAAGCGAAAGGTGAGGCAAAAGATACCCGTATCCAAAAAGCCCTACGCATGATCGATGTCATTGGCTTAGATGGATTTGAGAATGCTTATCCTAAAGAACTATCGGGAGGAATGCGCCAACGTGTCGGTTTTGCGAGGGCTTTGGCGGTTGAGCCAGAACTTTTGTGCATGGATGAGCCATTTTCAGCGCTAGATGTATTAACAGCCGAAAACTTACGTTTTGAATTGCTTGACCTTTGGTTAGAAAAACGCATTCCCACCAAATCGATTTTGATCGTGACTCATGGCATCGAAGAAGCGGTGACATTAGCCGATCGCGTAATTGTGTTGGGTCGTAATCCTGGACGAATTCGCGCAGATTTAGCGATCAAGCTACCCCATTATCGCGATCGCAAAAGCCCTGAATTTCAAGCCCTAGTCGATCAGGTTTATAAGATTTTAACTAATCCCGATTTGCCTGATATGCCTCAACCGACAACCACCACTTCAACATCAATCCCAAAGCCACCATCTCAGCCAAAATATCAATCCTTACCCCATGTGCGAATTGGTTCAGTAGCAGGTTTATTAGAACTCCTCGAAGGTCGTCAAGACAAGGATTTATATCGGATTGCTCAAGAACTTTTATTAGAAGTTGATGACATCTTGCCAATTGTGGAAGCTAGTAAACTGCTAGAGCTAGTCGCAGTCACAGAAGGTGATATCCAACTATCAGCGATCGGGGAGAAGTTCATTAATCGGAATATTGATGAGCGCAAGGCGATTATTCGTGATCTATTACAAACGCATATTCGTCTAGTCCAGCAGATTTGCCAGCTTTTGCAAGCCAAGCGCAACCATCGCATTTCTGAAGAACTAGTTCTTGATATTTTAGAGAACTACTTCACTAGCAAAGAAGCACAACGTCAACTCAGAACCGCCATGGACTGGGGGCGTTATGCCGAACTATATAGCTATGATGAACCTTCAGGCGAAATCTTTATCGAAGATATCGAAGATTCCACCGAAATTGAAGAGTCTGAATAACACTTTGCTGTCTCATTGAAATCAAACAACTTTTTAAAAACTTTTTTCAATAGCCTTAACAAGGGGCTTAAGCCCCTTGCCTGTTCAAGTTGATTCTTACCTATTTAAAAATTGCCATATCCGTAAATCACCTAATTCATTCTTTAGTCCCAATTGCTTATGTATCAGCCAACTATCGATCCCAAATCAGAATTTCGCTCGCGCTGGAGCATTAGCGATGTTTTACTGCCTTTAGCGATCGTTTCTTTGATTTTCATCATTGTTCAGACCGCTAGTAAATTTACAGGTACTTACAATAGCGAATATATAATTGATCTCTCACTAAGTTTTTTGCCGACCTATGCATTGCAAACAATTGTGAGAATGCTAGCAGCCTATGCGCTGTCACTAGTGTTTAGCCTTTCCTATGCCTATGTTGCTTATCGTTCTAGTACATGGTCAAAGGTTCTTATTCCATTATTAGACATACTTCAATCAATTCCTGTGCTTTCGTTTTTGCCTGCGGTTGTGCTAGCACTTGTCGGACTATTTCCAGGGCAAAGATTGGGGATTGAAATCGCTTCAATTTTGCTGATTTTCACAGGTATGACTTGGAATATGACCTTCAGTTTTTATCAGTCCCTGACCAGTATTCCTCAAGAACTGATTGAAGCAAGTCAAGTTTATCGGCTTAGTGCATGGCAACGCTTTTGGACTCTAGAATTACCATCGGGAGTAGTGGGCTTGGTTTGGAACAGTGTGATGTCGGTGGCTGGGGGCTGGTTTTTTTTGATGCAAACAGAATCCTTTACGCTTTCTAATCGCAACTTTACACTGCCAGGGCTAGGTTCATTTCTGAAAGCGGCGGCGGACAAAGGCGATAATTTCGCGATTTTGTGGGGGATTATCGTTCTGATTGGGATTATTACGATCATCGATTATTTTGTTTGGCGACCTCTGATTGCATGGGCGGAGAAGTTTAAACATGAGACTGTCGAAGCGACTGAAGTACCAGAATCGCGGGTGCTGGACTTTTTTAGGCGATCGCCGACGATGCGAATTATTGGCGATCGCTTATTTGTGCCAATATCTGAAACTTTTAATCGCGGCTTTAGTAGCAAATCCCAAAGTTCTCCAATTAGTGAATATAGAGCTTCTAAATGGATGAATTGGGTTAACTGGATACTGCTTGGAGGGGCGGGATTTCTGGTTTTAGGTGGAACCTTAGAAGCTGTACTTCTGCTCAGCAAGCTGCCATTGAGTTCTTGGCAACAAGTGATGACAGGAGCGCTATTTACTTCGATTCGGGTATTTATTGTCCTGATTATTTCTCTACTAATTACAGTTCCAATTGGCGTAACGATTGGGCGCAATCCAAAATTAGCGCAATTTCTGCAACCGATTGTGCAGATCGCCGCTTCAGTTCCTGCAACAGCCTTATTTCCAATCCTATTATTAGGCTTAGCAAATATTGGTGGAGGATTGGATATTGGCGCTGTGATTTTGATGACATTGGGAAGTATGTGGTACATCCTTTTTAATGTGATTGCAGGGGCGCAAGCGATTCCTTCTGAGCTTTTTGAAGCAGCAAGGGTTTATAAGCTGTCACCCTTAGAGCGTTGGCGGACACTCATACTGCCCGGAATCTTCCCTTATTTAGTGACAGGAATTATTACGGCGGTTGGTGGCGCTTGGAATGCCAGTATTGCGGGAGAATATATTAAATTTCAAGGGAAGGTGCTGACCACAACAGGGCTAGGTTCGACAATTACCCAAGCCTCAGATGTTGGTGATTTCTCGCTTTTATTAGCTTCCACGATTGTGATGTCATTGTTAGTTGTGACAACTAATCGCTTAGTGTGGCGACCACTTTATCGATTGGCTCAAGTCAAGTATCAATTGATCGTCTGAATCAAAAATAGAGGCTGCTTTGCAGCCTCTATTTTTTTAAACCAAAAAGCTGTGACATACGCTGCGCGTATGTCACAGCTTTTTGGAGATTTTTAGCTTCTCAATGTTGCTTGGAACTTCTCTTCGAGTACATCGCGCACTTTTTGATGGACGGGATTAATATCAGCATCAGTCAAGGTGCGATCGCTAGCTCGATATACCAACCTAAAAGCAAGACTACGCGAACCTTCAGGCACTCCTTGACCAATGTATTGATCGAAGAGGGTGACGGAATCTAGCAACTCGCCGCCGACATGGGTAAGCGATCGCTGAATCTCGGCAACCGTGAATCTGAGTGGCGCGAAAAACGCAATATCGCGATCGCTAGTTGGATATGTTGAAAAAGGTTTGAAAATGGGAATCGACTTTTTCATCATCGCATCCAACAAAGTGTAGAAATCTAGCTCAAAAGCATAAATCTCATCGGGAAGTTCTTTTTCGGCGCGTAGTTGTGGATGTAGCTGTCCAAATGTGCCGAGGCGCTCACCTGAAATCCATAATGACGCAGTGCGACCAGAGTGCAATCGTGCATCTTTTTGATCAGGTTGGTATTCGACGGTGACGCAAAGATTATGGAATACGGAATCTAGCAAACCTTTGGCTTCATAGAAATTCATTGGTTTAGAATTATGTTGCCATGTGCCAACTGTCGGATCGCCGCCAAAAATTCCTGCAATGCGATCGGTTTCATCACTGCCAGCTTCATCGAGCCAGAACACTCGCCCAATCTCAAACCCATTCAAAATCCCATTGCCTTGATTGATATTAAAAGCGCAAGCTTCAATCAAATTCGTGAGCAAATCAATCCTCAAAGCTCCATATTCGATCGCTACAGGATTATTGATTTTCACCTGATTAGAATCAGTGGGGCTGCATAGAGACATATGCATGACTTCAGTTAAGCCCACCGCGCGGAAAGCAGCGCGGATCATCCGACCACCTTCTTGATCTGCCGAAAGGAAACCAAACTCAGTTCGAGCGGGTAAGGTTTCCACAAATTTGTCATAGCCATAGATCCGCGCAATTTCTTCTACCAAGTCGATTTCACGCTCAATGTCGGCATATCGATAGGGCGGCACGGTTACTTTCCAAGTGGCATAACTACCTTCTTCGATCACTTGTTTCTCTAGTTCAAAAGATAAGACTTTGAGAGTTTGTTCGACTTCAGCTTCAGAAAGCAAAGCTAATGCGTCTTCTTCTTCGCGATCAACTTCACCCAAGATTTGCCAAACTTTAACCAAGCGCAAATCAATCACGCGAACTTCCTTAGACCGCGCATCAATGATGCTCTGCTCTACGACTTCACCGCCAGCAAGTTCTACGATCATCTGGATAGCTTTCGCGGTCGCTGATTCGATCGCCGCTTGATTAACACCGCGTTCATAACGTGCCGATGCTTCAGTGCGAAGCCCTTGAGCGCGTGCCGATCGCCTTGTGGTGACCTGCGTAAATAGCGCTGCTTCTAAAATAATATTTGTAGTGTTTTCAGAAACCTCGGTTTCGGCTCCACCCATTACGCCAGCGATCGCGATCGGTTTATCGGCGGCGGTAATTAATAAATTTTGAGTGGTAAGAGTGCGATCGGCTCCATCAAGGGTTTTAATTTTTTCACCCGCATTAGCAAACCGAACATTAATCCCAACGCCCAAAGTGTCCGCATCAAAAGCATGAAGCGGCTGTCCCCATTCCAACAAAATGTAATTGGTAATATCAACAATATTATTGATTGATCGCATTCCTGCGGCTTCCACGCGGCGCTTCAACCAGTCGGGAGACGGCGCAACCTTTACGCCTTTAATTAATGTGCCGATATAAGCAGGGCAAGATTTCGCATCTTCCACCGTCACCCAATTAGCGGCTTGGGGTTGAAAATCTGTAGTTGCTAGAGGCAAGCGCACTTCTTTACCTAGCAAAGCCGCCACCTCACGGGCGATCCCCACCATGCTCAAAGCATCAGCACGGTTAGCCGTCGAAGTTACATCAAGGATCGCGTCATCTAGCCCCAAAAGTGGACGCACATCACTACCAACAGTCACGCCTTCAGGAAATTCATGAATACCGCTTGATTCTTTAGCCAAACCAATCTCAGATAGTGAACAAATCATCCCCTCAGAATGTTCGCCGCGTAACTTGGTCGGACGCAATTTCAAATCAATTGTCGGTAAATAAGTGCCAATCGTGGCGACAGGCACAAACAAGCCCTGTCTAGCATTTGCTGCGCCACAGACAATTTGTAATGGTTCTGGTTTGCCAATATCGACTTTACAAACCTGTAACTTATCAGCATTGGGATGACGCTCAGCCGTGACGATCTGACCAACCACAACTCCCTCAGCCCAAGTCCTGCGGTCTTCAATCGACTCGACCTCAAAGCCTGCCATCGTCAGTTTTTCTTCTAGCTCTTCGGGCGAGAGATCGCAGTCTACAAGTTCACGGAGCCAAGTCAAAGAGATACGCATTGGGAAATTTAGGGAGAAAGTGGTATTAAGAAATATTCAGGTTATAGTATTTTAGCAAAATCTGTAGTCTAAAAATGGCGATCGCATTTATGGCGATCGCGAAAGTATCTCAAACCATGCCAATATTCTTTTATCCATTCCTACACAACCCAATATTAGCCGCAAAATCAATTGGAGTTTGAATCTTTTAGACATACTTAATTTGGCAATTTATATAATTTTATTTTTTCTTATAAATATCTCCTCTAAAGTCAATCTCATAAATTAATAGCTCTTCAACACTTGTACAAAAGATAACTCGCATTTTACCTACACGCATTCTTTGATAGCCTTTCCATTCTCCCTTGAGATTTTTGATATCTAGTTCTTGAAATGGGATTGAGCCACTTTCTTCAATGGAGATTAAAAGTATTTTCAGCTTTTCCCTTATTCGCTGTTGGTCTATTGATGACAAAGAATTTAAGAATTTGATTGCATTTTTACTAAGTTTAACCCTCATGCTTTTATCCAGTCGGTCATATCGGTAAATTCTTCAGGAGCATATTGTAACGGCGAAGCAAATTTTGCTTCGATTTCTCGAATTTCTTTATCGCTAACAACTGGGATTAATGCAAGAAAAAGAGATAGCCGCTCTTCTCTCAAAACTTCGCGAATACTTTCTTTAATAATATCTCTGAGCATTTGGGTTTCCATAGTTGTTGTGTTTCCTATCATAAAATTTACTCTTAACGTTTTAAACTATTCATCGCCCCAATTGATCGTTATCTCTTCACCTTGAGTTAAGTATTCTGTTACATACATCTGAATTTTTCAGTAGCTTTTCCCGACTCAGGACTTCTATATATAAATTAATATTCCCAATTTGCAAATCGCTTGACAAATTCGTATAGCTCATCGAGGTTGTCTTCCTCAATCTTGCTAATTTCTGCATAGATCAATTCTTTAAGAGTCATGCTGATTTTCCTCAATTACACTTTAGTGATTATTCATATTCTCTAATGTTGTTTTCTCTATATGAGCCTTGCGCGATAAAACTTGAAGGTTGTTTAGCACTGTTTTACCTCCCTGAGACATGGGTTGAATATGGTCAATCTGAAAATCATTACGACTTTGGCTTTTAAATTTACTTACAGCACACCAAATAAAACCATCTGCCGAGTATTTAGCAAAGACAGCATCTTTGATTTTTCTATACTCGAAAGGATCTCTTTCTTTAATTTCATTTAGGGTGAGGTCTGTAAGTGGCACATCATCAGGAATTAATACTGGTGGAGTTGACACTGTGTCGCCATAATCACCCTCAAGCTTGCAGGTTTCAATATGTAGCTGCTTTTTGAAATATAATTTAGAGCCAAAAAGGACACGCCAGAAAGATCTTTCGTTATCCCAAAGTGAATCGACATAATCGGTTTTAGCTCTGCCACCTAGCGAATTATCGTAAATATGTCTAGCAACGATCGCTAAATTACATTTTCTCTTTTCGCTAAATGCAAGAAATTCTGGTCTAATCTGCTTTTGAGCATAGAATCTAAGAATGTTGGTTAAATCACCATCTCTATAACCAATTAAAAATTGATTGTTGGGGAAATAAACGTCCTTAACAATATTCAATAAATATTCAAGTTCACCCTCTGATAATTCTTCTCGATCATCTGCATCAATCAGCTTGAATATAGTCTCTAAATCGTTGATAAAGTTGTCATAAGCTTCTTCAGTGTCATCATACAGAAGCACGTCATAATTTCGAGGGACAGATTCCCCTGATTCATAAGGCTCAAGAATCGAAAACCTATAAATGCCAATAGGAATACGCTTGAGAAAATCTAATTTCTCTAGCTCAGTTGTATCTATCGAACTATCCATAATTCGAGCGAATTCTTCGATTTTGTCAATCGAGATCAATCGAGCTATTTTCTTTGCTGTCTCTTTGTCTCGATCAATAAATTCGGCATCTTCTTCAATATGAAGTTTTTCAGGGTTTACCCAATTTATCTTATTTTCCCAATCATCTATAAAAGTTACAACATAAGCTTTGTCCGTGCCTCCCGCTCTAGTCCCACGCAAAGCCCTGCCGATCATTTGAGTCATTAAAATCGTTGAAGTAGTAGGGCGAGTCAAGAAGACTGTTTGGACATTTGGTAAATCTGTCCCCTCTGTCAACATTTCAACATTAATCAATACCTCAAGTTCACCATTCCTAAATTGTTGTATTTTTCTACTATTCTCTTGAGGGGAAACAGTAGCACCAGTTCCAGCATTTTGAATACTAGAGACTACAAAATCAGATTTAACCCCTCTACTCCTAAAAACTTCGTTTAGCGTAATTGCGTGAATTACATCAATTGCAAAAACTAGCAGAGGTTTGTATCTATCTCTATTGTTGATGTAATGATCGACAATCTGTTTGTTGCGAACATTTGACATCGCAATTTTTTCGGCTACATCTTTTGGGATTTTATCGAATCCTTCAATTGATTTGATATCTCTGTCGGTCAGTTCATGATAAAAATTTAGCTGTGTTTCTAAACTCTCAAAGATTGGCTCAGCAAGAATACCTCTATTGATCAGCGTTCTTAAATGTTCAGCAAAGATGATGTCATCTGGAAACACTTTTTTCAAAAGTCCCGCCTCGCCTTCTTCAGTTCGGAAAGGAGTAGCGGTTAAACCCAGCATCTTAAAATTCTTACTTTTTTTCCGATCTGTAAAGTTTTTTTCAATGCTCTCGATTAACTTGCGATATGTCTTTGCAGATGCGTGGTGAGCTTCATCGATCACCAATAGGATTGATTCCGCGTGATTAACCCAATTTTCTAACAGATAAATTAAGCCACTGTTCAGACTATCTTTACTCGCAATAATGATGTCATCAGTAGATTTGATATTGACTGGAATATCGTGTTTAGAATGTCCAGAGATAATACGATACCTAAATTTTTTGACATTCTGAACTGTTGAATGGTAAGCACTGTTTTTTACAGTGTCAAGAGCTTGATTGAGTAATTCGTGACGATGAGCAATCCATAGAACTTTTTGCCCCTTGTCGATAAAATTTTTAAGCATCCAATGAACTGCGGTTAAAGTCTTACCGCCACCCGTAGGCAAAACTAACAACCCCTTAAATGGCGCTAAATTTTTCCTGTCAAGCGCTTGAATAGCTTGGTTTTGATGCTCGTATAAATCTCGTGGATTTTCACCCCTACTGACTTGTATCGTTCCCGATTTCTCAATTTGGAAAGTTTGCATAAAGCTCCCGATTACCAATAAATCAATAAGTCTACTTTTTCTTTACATAAATTTATCATAGTACATCGATTTTTAAAACAAAAAAACGAAATAAAGTATCTCAATTAAATATAATCTATCCCTTAAATTTCAACGCTAGGACTATGATCGCAGAAGATTATTACTACGAAGTCTAATCAAAAATATTCAGGTTATATTAGTCAGTAAAATTTATACATTAAACTTGCCAATTATATTTCATGTCTGAAATTAACCCTGATGCGATCGCTACAATCATCGCCGATCGCCTCCAAAAAATCCGTAACCAAATCCCGCCAGAGGTAAAACTCGTTGCTGTCAGCAAATATACGACGATCGCCGCAATTCGTGCGGCTTACAATGCGGGTGTGCGAGATTTTGCAGAATCGCGGGTACAAGATGCCAAACTTAAACAGTCGGAATTAGCCGCTTTAACCGATATCACTTGGCACATGATCGGCAGTTTGCAGAGTAATAAAGCCAAACAAGCGATCGCCCAATTTGACTGGATCCATTCGATCGATCGCCTTAGTCTTGCCGAACAATGCGATCGCCACATATCTGAGCTTGGCAAATCCCCCCAACTTTTATTGCAAGTCAAACTAGCTGATGATCCCAACAAATCGGGCTGGTCAGAATCAGAGCTAATCGCGGATTTACCGAATTTAGCAAAGTTAGCGAACCTTAATATTGTCGGACTAATGACAATTCTGCCCCTTGGCTTAGATGAATCGCAAGCCTATGATGTTTTTAGCCGTCTCGGTGAGCTAGCCGTACAACTGCGATCGCGTGGTTGGCATAATATTCAAGAACTTTCAATGGGGATGTCAGCCGATTATGCGATCGCGGTCAAAGCAGGCGCGACCATAATTCGGGTTGGCAGCCAGATTTTTTCAGGTTATAGTTAGATTTAGTTTTAGACAGCTTACTTACGCAAAGGCGGGAAAGAGTCTTGAAAATCTTACTGGTCGAAGATGATTTGCTATCTGTATCTGTACTCTCTCAGTTATTAGCAGAATTGAATTACAGAATTGATGCTGTGAACAAATCAAAGAGCTTACAAGCCATATGGCTTGTGAAGCTTGAGCAAATAAAGGTCGTTTTTTGTCGTATTAAAAAAACTTAACAACCCTATCTAGCTTTTTTACCTGTTATCGGTTACAGTCTGCGGATAAATATTTGTCAATACTGTTTTAGGCAGTAAAGGCAATTAAACGCGACTAGACAAAGTAAGTCTTTGCCCTAAAAGACTGCTTTATTAGATTGAACTCCTCATCTAGTCTAGAAGTATGATGTTGTGGCATCAAAGCAAAAACTGAGGAGCAAACACTAGGAGTTAATTACGATGGGAATTTTTACAAAGCTCAAGGATTTTGTTGGTTTGTCTGAAACTCAAGAATACGAATATGAGTATGATGAAGCGACGGCTGCTAGTCGTGAATATCAAGACATTTATCAAGAAGATAATGGCGCGATCGCTCCAGAACCAGAAGAGCCACCAGCTCGCCGCACTCGTGAACGCCCTACAGCATTGAGAGCAACCTCTGACAACATGAGTAATGTAATCGGTATGCCCAACGCCGCAAATGGTTTGTCCCAAGTCATGGTGATGGAACCTCGCAGCTTTGAAGAAATGCCCCAAGCAATCCAAGCATTGCGTGAGCGCAAATCAATTGTGCTGAACCTGACGATGATGGATCCCGACCAAGCTCAGCGTGCCGTTGACTTCGTGGCTGGTGGTACTTATGCCCTCGATGGACATCAAGAACGCATTGGCGACAGCATCTTCTTGTTTGCACCTTCCTGTGTTCAAGTTAGCTCACAGTCTTCTGTATTAAACGATGCTCCTATGCCTCAACCTCGCGTAGCACGTCAAACTGCTTCACCTGCGCCAGCATGGGCAGCCGAAGCACCCGTTAACCGTTTCGCACAATAATGCGCAACTTTAGTAGTTTAATAAATCCTTGAAAGCTCATCTCAGTATTATCGGTGGCGGTGTAATGGGTGAGGCAATTCTGTCTCGCCTAATCGCTAGTCATATGTATCTGCCATCCGATGTCTGCGTGAGCGATCCCAGCCAAGAACGTCGCGACATCTTGGCGAAACAGTATGGCGTACAAGTTACGCCAAATAATTTGGTAGCTGCTGATGCCGAGATTATGCTATTGGCAGTTAAGCCGCAATCACTAAATGCAGCCGCGATCGGGCTAGCAAATGCACCTGCGGACTGTATTGTGTCGATTTTGGCTGGTGTGACTTTGGCGCAATTAGAGGTGATGTTTCCCTCTAAATCAATTGTCCGAGCCATGCCAAATACACCAGCGCAAGTGGGTGCAGGGGTGACCGCGATCGCCCCTAATGCATCAGTAACCACAACTCAGCTTGAGTCTGTGCGAAAAATTTTTGAGGCGATCGGTACGGTTGTCGAAGTTGCTGAATCGCTAATGAATGCCGTGACTGGACTATCGGGTTCTGGGCCCGCTTACGTTGCGCTCATGGTGGAGGCGATGGCAGATGGTGGTGTGGCGGCAGGGTTGCCAAGGGCGATCGCCATGCAATTAGCCACGCAAACCGTCTTAGGAACAGCGCAATTATTGAGCGAAACTAAGCTACATCCTGCTCAGTTAAAGGATCAAGTCACCAGTCCTGCGGGAACAACTATTGCGGCGATCGCCCAGTTAGAAAAAGCGGGCTTCCGTTCCGCTATGATAGAAGCCGTGCTTGCGGCAACTCGTCGTGCTGACGAGTTGGGCAAGTAATAAATATTCTGAGAGGATTGCGAAGCAATCCTCTCAGAAAGCGATCAAATTGGGAGTTAGAGGTTTTGGATTATCGTCAAGCGGGTGTAGACATCGAAGCAGGTCGTACCTTCGTTGAAAAAATTCGCGATTCGGTGGCGAGAACCCATCGTCTAGGCGTACTGGGTGATCTCGGTGGCTTTGGTGGCTGTTTTGAATTACCTACAGGTTATCGGCAACCCGTTCTCGTTTCAGGCACAGACGGCGTTGGCACGAAGCTAAAAATTGCTCAAGCAGCAAATAAACATGACACGATCGGCATCGATCTCGTGGCGATGTGTGTAAATGATGTGCTGACCTCTGGCGCAGAGCCATTATTTTTCTTGGATTATTTAGCGACAGGTAAGCTCGAACCCGATCAACTTGCGGAAGTCGTCAAGGGTATCGCTGATGGTTGTCAGATGGCAGGTTGTGCATTGCTTGGTGGTGAAACGGCGGAAATGCCAGGGTTTTACGGTGTCGGCGAATATGACGCGGCGGGCTTTTGTGTGGCGATCGCCGAAAAGTCAGAAATGCTCAATGGTACACAAGTAAACGTTGGCGATGTCGTGATTGGTTTAGCCAGTTCAGGTATTCATAGCAATGGCTACAGCCTTGTTCGCAAAATTATTGAAACCAAAAGTTATGGCTGGGGTGAAAAGTTAAAAATTTCGCCAGAAACTAAAGATTTGACCTTAGCCGAAGTATTTCTCACACCGACCCAGATTTATGTAAAGCCAGTTTTGGCAGCGCTCAAGGCAAATCTAGGCATTCATGGACTCGCCCATATTACAGGCGGCGGCTTACCTGAAAATTTGCCCCGTTGCCTCGGTGATGGTCAAGCGGTGCAGATTGTTCGCAATAGTTGGCAGATTCCTGCCATGTTTCAGTGGCTAGCGGCTGAAGGTGAAGTTCCTGAACTCGATATGTTCAATACTTTTAATATGGGGATTGGCATGGCAGTAGTTGTCGATTCCGCAAAAGCAGATCAGGCGATCGCCTATTTTCAATCGCAAGGTTTTGTGAGCGATCGCATTGGTGAAGTGATCGCAGGTACGCGATCGCTGATCTTCGTGTAGGGATAAAAAGGGCGGTTTGCGCCTTTTTTATTTACTCTTTATTTGTTTTTCTGTTGGTTAAGAGGAATTCCAGTATGCGATGTAAGCCTAGTTTTTTCAGCGCGATCGCCACAAGCATGATCGTTTTGGCGATCGCGCCATCAATGTTTGCCGAGCCATTAAACCCAAACGAAGTTTTAATTGATCGCGATCCGATTTTCGTCATTCCACCACAGCCTTTTACACCACCGCGATCGCAATTTATCCCTAGCGGTCCACCACCACAAATAATTCCTGCAACTCCCACCGCGCCCACAATCATACCTACAGCCCAAGCGATCCCAATTCCTTCCAATCTCCAACTAGCCGCTTTAGTTCCACCAGCAGCGATCGATACGGTTCCCTATTTGGTCGTAATTCCATCTTCAGATCAGCAAGTTCTTAATCAAGTGCGAAGTGCCGTTCTATCAGCAAAAATCATTCCTTCGCGTTTCGGCAATATCATCATGGTTCAAGGCTATCCCGATCGCGATCGCGCCGAAGTTTTAAAAGTGATTATGCGATCGGGGCTTGGTCTAGATGCGCGAGTAGTTTACCAAAATAGCTTATAGCTGAGATATTTCTGATATCGTAAAATGAGTGTAGCTTATAAGAATATTCTAATTATCATATTTAATTCTGACTTGGCAAAACCATACAATACATTTAGATGTCCACCCCATAAACCGATATGTCAGATCCTGCCAGCAAACCACTCTCAACTCGCGATCGCTACAATATTTTTGTTGATCGCCTCATTATCAATATCGAAAATGGCAAATTGCTATCAAAAGAACATGTCTATCGCATTCTCAGTGAGAGTTTAGAGACGGGGACAGGGGAGATATTTGAACGGGCTTTGGAAGAACATTCTCAACTACTGCAAGCAAATTTTGCGGCGCAAACTGATGAAATGAAACAGGCGAAAGCGAGTCAGAAACTCCGCGCCATGAAGATTCTCAATGATGCATGGGAACAGTGGCAAAAAAACTATCAACTTCAAGATACATGTAATAGAGGATTGCAGACTATTCTTAATGCCGAACCTCAAGAGCGTTTTGCGACTTTAACCCAAGTTCTCGACCCCAATCATTCGCCCGTTTTTGAGCGCCAACATCTTCAATTACTAGCTGAATTATTGCAGAAATCAGCCGAGACTTTAGCCGATGATTCGGAAGCTTTTATACTGCGTCAGTTTGCGATCGGACTCACTCGCGGCTTAGCAGATTTCGACATTTTGGAAGGTTCCCTCGTTAGTTGGCTATACGCATCACAGCGACAAGTGGGATTTGAACGCTCTAAGGTGACTGGCCCATGGCATAGTTGGGCGCAACAGATGACCAGTCCCTTACCTCGCGATCTATTTGCAGCACAGGCGAGCAACCAATCAGCAGCAGCGATCGCGCAATCACAAGGTCGCATCGATATTAGTGCTTGGGTGGAACTGTCGATTCTATTGAGATATTTACAAAATGGATTAGTGCGCTGGTTCGATCAACAGCTCTATGACGCAAAAGCAGGGCTACATATGACGGGGACTACCTTTGTCGCCTTTGCGATGATCTGGGGTGAACTTAGTAGTGGCTTCCAAAATGCGCCGCAATTATCAGAACGCGATCGCCAATCTCTAGCAAAAATTTGTTTTCGGATTAGTTTACAAACCTTGCGAACCTTTGCCCAGCGCGAAAACTTTCCGCTTTATGGTGGTGTATTTGCCTCCTTTTCAGGTGAGAGTTTTCGAGAAACAATTAGCTACCTCGATCAACCGCTCAAGGAAGCTGAGAACACAGGCGAAAAGGCGCGAATCCTCACAGTTTTAGGCTATTCTAAAGCTTGGATGGGATATCACCAAGAGGCGATCGCCCTGCATCAAGAAGCTCTAAATCTTGCCCGTGAAGTCGGCGATCAACGCTGCGAAATTGCCAATCTCAATCATCTCAGTCGGATTAGTCTCATTCAAAAAGATTTTAGCACCAGTGAATCGCAAGCCCAGAGAGCATTGATTCTGGCGCGACAAGGTGGCGATCGACAAGGGGAAGCGAATGCGCTGGCAAATTTGGGCTACAGCGAGGTGATGATCGCCCGACAACAGGAATCGATTACACCTGAAGAATTAGAAATTCCGATCGCTCATTTGGAACGCGGACAGAAGCTATCTGAGAAGCTGAATGATTTCCAAAATCAAGCGCTCTGTTGGGTCGGTCTGGGGACGGCTTATGTGGCGATCGAGCAACCAAGTCAAGCGCAAATCGCTTTAGAGAGAGGCTTAGCAATAACGCAACAAATCGGCGATCGCGATTTACAAGCGCTCAGTCATGCCTATCTCGGTGAAGCATTCTATCAACTTAATCAATTAGAAATGGCAACCTATCACGCCTGTTTGGGAATGTATCTACTAGAACAGCGTCATAGTAAATTATGGCAACAGTCGGCGGCTTTGGTGGTAATTTTGCAAGGTAAATTAGGCGCGGAGGGATTCACGAATCTATTGCAACAACAGCGATCGCGTTTAATCGCTCTAATTGGTGTAGATGGATTTGACCATTTGCCAAATTTGATTAATCGTTATCGACAAGGAGAATCTTAAGCTATACAAAAAAGCTTGTAGCACACGCTACAAGCTTTTTTTATCTGCGCCTTGGACGACGACCCGACGATCGCCCAACGGGTGGTTCATCTTGATATGGCTCTTGATCTAAATCTTGATTTGGGCGATCGCCATAATCATCACGGTCATCATCTTTGTTCCAATTATCAAAGTTGTTAACATCACCTTTGTAAGCGCTCTTAGAAGTATTTGAATTGTAGAGATCTTCTAAGGGTTCGGCGTAAGGATCTGCATAGGGGCTGGCGTAATTGCGATCGTCATCACGGTCGAAATCTTGAGGTGGTCGAGATTTTGTACGAGGTCGGCGCTTGGGTTTGGAACGTGGAGCGCCATATTCATCGGGAGCTTGCTCTTGCCGACTTTGATAGAGCTTGGTGGCTTGCTGCCCTGCTTGATTAAAAAGCTTGCCTAATTTTTGATCGATCGCAAATCCTTTACGGCTTTGGATGGAGATTGTGCCACTAATGCGATCGTGAAAGGCTTGACGTTTTTCGTTATCCACGATCGCAAAAGCAGCATCAGCAGCAAAAGGAATCCATGCAAACACAATCAGCGTCGATGTAATCGTTTCAATCAAAAACAAAGAGCAAACGAATACAAAAATCTCGCGTTTAAAGAAAGCTGCAAATCCAGCAGTTTTACCATATTCAGCATCAATGACGCGAATACTCATTAGCCACCTGCCGAAGCTCTGTCCCTGTCCGCGTGCGGCGGTAAATATCCGAAATATAAACCACGTCACCATAAATATGACGAAGCGCAGAGGATTAGATCGGTCAAGGGATAGCAGAGATTCGATCAACTCTGATATAAACCAACAACTCAATAAATCAATGATCAGCGCTCCGAGTCGTTGGTTGACCGTGGCAAGGGGATAGCGGCTGTAAGCTGGCTCGAAGTCCATTGTTAAGAAGTTTTAAAAATAGGCGGAGATAGCGATAATCTAAGATTATTTCTCGATCGCTCGTCCTATTCTAATCTGATATAGCATTTTTCAAAAAAGAGCTTACTATGAGCGAGTCTCAAGCACAACTAGCGATCGCGATCGGCAATACCAGAATTAAAGCAGTTATTTTTGGGCGCGATCGCCAAATACTTGAGGAATATGCATATACGCACGAGCAACTGCAAATTTTAGAAACAAAACTTGCCTCGAGACATTTTGAGCGGATTGCGATCGCCTCAGTCGTTCCCCATATCGTCACCTATTGGCATAGTCTCACGCAAACTCAAATCATCACAACGCCCGATGTGCCATTACAAGGCTTGTATGCCACGCTGGGAGTCGATCGCGCTTTGGCAGCATTTGGTGCAGGAGAAATCTATGGCTATCCAGTATTAGTGATTGATGCGGGGACGGCGCTAACTTTGACAGGCATTGACGCGAATAAAAGTTTAGTTGGTGGCGCGATCGTGGCAGGTTTGCGATCGCAGTTTGCTTGTTTACATCAAAATACGGCGGCTTTACCAGATCTGCCAATTCCTGAAACTTTGCCAACGCGATGGGCGAATGATACGGTTAGCGCCATTCAGGGCGGAGTCGCGCATCTACTTTTAGCGGGTTTGCAATCTTATATAAATGATTGGCGATCGCAGTTTCCTGATAGTCAGGTGATTTTGACGGGCGGTGATGGCGATCGGCTAAGAGCGTGGGGATTGGGGATTAATGCGATCCATCAACTCGATCAATATTTAATTTTTTTGGGGATATGGGCTTGTTGCTTTAAAAACAAAACATAAAAGGCTGCGGCGATCGCCACAGCCTTTTATGTTTTGTTTTTTCTAGAAATTGGCTTCATTTAGTCTTAGAATGTAATGAAGATTAGATGCAGTAGTAATGAAATTCGATCCTAAGCTTTGCCGTAATGAGAGCGAAGTTGAAAGTAAATTAATTGTGCAGTATCTCCTGCCTACGCTTGGTTACGACGCGAGCAAATGGCATCAAGAAGTTGCCTTTGGTAGCATTCGTTTAGATTTCTTAGCCCTGACTAGCCCAATTTTTTCGAGCAATAGAGATTCGGCACCGAAAACTTGTGTGGTGATCGAGGCGAAACATCCTAACCAAAATCTCAATTTTCATGTGCGGCGGCTGACTCGTTATTTAACCAAGCTGCAAGTTATGTATGGAGTTTTGACCAATGGCAAGGATTTTCGGATTTATGAACTGATGGGCGATCGCCTAGATCTGACCTTTCAATGTCAAGGTTCAGAAATTACTGACAAAATCGAGAAAATTAGCGATATTATTGGCAGAGCTAAATTAGCGGGGCTTGAAACAAATAAATCTATCCCTTTGATTAATCTTCCTATTCAGGTTGATGTCATCGATCCAGCTTCTAAAAGTATATCGCTCCTAACTCCAGCATCTAAAATCATGAAAACGATCGCCATCTATCACAACAAAGGCGGTGTCGGTAAAACGACAACGACAATTAATCTTGCTGCCGCAATGAGTCGTAAGGGTTTAAAGGTTTTGATTATCGATCTCGATAGTCAAGCAAATACCACCTATGCGGCAGGGCTAATGAAGTTTGATACCGAAGAAGACGACACGCTCAAAGATAGCAATATCTATAATGTCGTCTTCTATCCCAAATCTAATTATATTCCTGAGATTGCTTTAAAAGGAAGTTTTACTTATCCTGAAGTAGATGTTATTCCTGCTCATATCAATCTGATTTGGCAAGAAGCAAACTTGATTGACAAAGAAAGTTCTAAACTTCAGCTAGTCAAGAAGTTAGAACTCGTAAAAGATAATTATGATCTGGTTTTAATTGATACGCCACCATCCCTCAATCTATATGCCAAAATCGCGCTGATTGCCTGTGATTATTTAATCATTCCCTCTGACCTTAAGCCTTTTGCCAATGAGGGTTTACGCAACGTCAAAAATTTCATTGAAGAAATTGATGAATTTCGTGGTTTCATTAGCCGATCGCCGATCAATATTCTTGGAGTTTTGCCTTCCAAAATCTTGACTAATGCAAATTACATTAAGGCAACTCTACCTAAACAAGAGAAGGTAGTACAAGATCGTTATGGGTTTCCAGTATTAGAAACTCGAATTTTTCAGCGCGAAGATTTGTCACGGGCGATCGATAATTTTGTGATGGAAGGCGATCGGCAAATTCCCGATCCTAAGTCAATCTTTGACTTCAAGCCTGATTCGATGTCAGCCGCCGAGTTTGAAGAATTAGCTAATGAAATTCTTGAAAAAATAGGATTACGTTCATGAGTTTATTAACATCTTCGATTGATCTTGATACGATCACACCACCAGAATTATCTCAATTCCAACCAAGTCAAATTGAGCAACTTGCTAATTTATTTCTGCAAGCTGGCGACACAGTTCGCCCAATTCTATTACGCAAAATCTCACCAATTTCATTTCAGATTTTGGAAGGGAATTTTGAATATTATGCAGCGATGAAAGCGCAAGAAATAGACGATCAATTTACGGCGATTCGGGCTTATGTGGTTCCACCTAATTTAGAGTCAACTATTCTCGCACAATACCAATTTTTGCGATCGCTATCTGTCCCTGCGATCGTTGAAAGCATTACACCACCGCCTATCCCACAATTTGATTTAGCTCACATAGAACAGGCGATCTCTATTCGCTTAGAACAGAAACTTACCGCCACCATTGAACGTACGATTGAGAAACGAATAAGCTCTGGTTTTCAAGCAATTATTGATCAAATGACGCAGCAGTTAGACGCACATCTACTAGATTTCAAACAATTACTATCCCCTGCAACTATTCACAAATCTGTTGAACCGACAGTATCACCTATCGCGCCAGAGCCAGAACCTCAGAAACCCAGTAAAGTGGAGAAAATAGATAAATCTAAAATAGGGAGATCTACTACCTCTAAAAAACAGGGTGTTGATGAGGATAATCCTAAGACATTGCAAGTTCTCAATGATTTGAATACGATGAACTTTGCTGATTTAGAGCGCAAGCTATTGCAATCAAAAAGCGGCAAATTTGCCCGACCAATTCATGAACAAAGATTAAAGCGATCAGGACAAAAATTTGAATCAACTAAAGATATAATTGCCAATGTTCAGGGACTTGCCGAAAAGACCATGCAAAAAATCATTAACGAATGGTAATTAATAGTAGGAGGTGATTTATGAATTGCCTCTACTCACAAGTCAAATTACAAGCCAAATAAGATTACTATATTTAAGAAAGGTAGATTAATTTTTGTGAAAAAGACAGAGGCAATAAATTTATTTGTCCGCGAGG
The DNA here is from genome assembly GCA_026785865.1 of Pseudanabaena sp. CAN_BIN31. Classification (GTDB taxonomy): domain Bacteria; phylum Cyanobacteriota; class Cyanobacteriia; order Pseudanabaenales; family Pseudanabaenaceae; genus Pseudanabaena. The sequence continues at coordinate 8,800 of JAJAZG010000324.1, read as the reverse complement.
GGTGGACAAAAGCGGATGCAGAAAGAGCATTAAAAGGGCTTGATTTTAGTCAAAATCCTGATGAGCTTACTGTTTATAAATATAGCTCTTTGTTTGCTGGGAAGGAACTAATTAATCGTCAAAATCTTCAAGCTGCTCAAAAAGGGATGGTGACAAGGAAGACCAAAGAGATCACACTCAAGGTCGAAGAAAATAAGAATTTGCATAATGAAACTAAGATTTTAAACTCGCAAAACACGAAACTTTCACAAGACAATGAACAGTTAATTGAGGTCAAAGATCAACTTGAAAAGGAAAATAGAAATTTAAAAAACTTGGTTGATGCAATTAGACTGAAAATTACAATTGAAGGTGACAAGCTTTTGCGATATGAAGACAGCGAAATTCGTAAAGCAGTATCTAAACTTTTTAAAACTATACAAGGTTAACAAAATAAATTTATGTCTGAACAGAAAAACAAAAAAAGAACGTTTAGATCCATGAGTTATCGTGAGGTACAACTTGCTAACTCAAAAAATCGAGTCTTACTCACCAAGCCTGATCAACAATGGCTAAAAAAATCAGGCTATAAAAATGTTGGCTGGGATAAAGTTATTCTTCTCTATCAAAAAATAGAAGAATTAATCCAAGAGCAAGATTACTTGAATGATTTAAGCCTTGGAGAGCTATTTCTAGAAGCTGATCGCATTGGCAATAAATACCTCACGCCAGAAGAGATCGCGGACAACAATCAAAAGTTAGCAGAGGTAAATAATAGAATTAACGAGCAGATTGATCAAGCTTTTCCTGACACAGAAGATGAGGTGATTGATTTTGGAAATAAAGCTGTTCACAAATATCAAACCAAACCTAGAAATAAAAAGTTTTAGTAAATAGAAATATGGATCTTGAAAACAAAACACTAAAAGAACTATTTGATCTTGTTGATAAGATTGGTAAAAATCGCTATCACAAACTCACTGAAAAGAATTTTGACAACTACCAACAATACGAAAATTGGCGTTATGTTGATGGAAATTCTGCCTTTGGAACTACACAAGAGAGTAAAGACTGGGTGAAAGACCATTCAGATTCACATTGCCCAATTTGTGATACGCGCTATCACCAAGATAACGGCAGAACAATTGACCACAAACTACCACGCGCTAAATATCCTTGGCTATCAATGGAATTTAAAAATCTATGGGTAATTTGTTGGGATTGCAATACAGAAAAAGCAGAAATGGATTGGTACGAATACGAACGCTATATTTTCAAGCGTTACCCACAATCCTACAATGCGCTGAGAGCATTTAGACCAATCCAATTACTTCAGCGCAAAGCTCTATAAATAAGTGATGATGCATCGCGCAGTCCATCATCACTTATTTGACACTACTGCGGATTAGTTTTACTAGGAATCATCACGATCGCCCAATAAGGAACCTCATCAGCATTAACTGAGGCGATCGCCTTAATCGTTTGATTGGGCATCGTGGCGCGTTCGATATATAGAGCGCGAGAAAATAGTCCTAATTCTTCTAAAACTAATTTAACTTTTGCGAAATGCCTACCAAGTTTGATAATGATCGCCGCATCCGCAACCGCTAGGCGATCGCGTAAGATATCCGCATCTAAAGTCGCAGGCATAATGCTCAACACATCATTGCGATAGGTGAGGGGAGCGCCCAACATCGCCGCACTAGCAAAAGTGGAAGATATGCCTGGAATTACTTCTGTATGGAACCGATTCCCAAGGCGATTGAATATATACATAAACGTGCCGTAGAGCATCGGATCGCCCTCACACAATACCGCCACATCGCGCCCTGCGGATAAATGTTCGGCAATTTTTTCGGCGGCAATATCGTAATAGGGTTGAGAAGAGCGATCAACACTAAAGGGAAGCGGCATCGGAATTTCTATCTGTTCGGGACGGATGAAATCAGCGACGATCGCCCTTGCTAAAACTTTGCCACTTTCCATCGTCGGATAAGCGATTACAGGAACTGAGGTTAAGATGCGGTGCGCCTTGAGGGTCAATAGCTCTGGATCGCCAGGTCCAATTCCTAAACCGTATAAGTTTCCCGCCTTTATCTCACTTTTATCTTCAACTGGGTTCATAGCTCGTTCTCCATCGCTAATGCATTCAAGGCTGCGGCGCACATCGCGCTACCGCCTCTGCGACCGTGAATGGTCAAAAAAGGTACGCCACGACTATTTTCGGCAAGTGCTGCTTTTGATTCGATCGCACCGACAAAGCCAACAGGGAATCCTAGTATAACTGCTGGTTTGGGCAAACCTTGATCGAGCATCTCTAATAGACGAAATAACGCCGTTGGTGCATTACCGATCGCCACAATCGATCCCGCAATCTGCGATCGCCATAATTCCATTGCGGCGGCGGAGCGCGTATTACCAATTTGCTGAGCCAATGCTGATACTTCAGGCTCATTCAGGGTGCAAATTACAAGATTATTAGCTGGCAAACGCTTACGGGTGACTCCATTCGCAACCATCTGTGCATCACAAAAGATTTTCGCACCATTTTGTAGCGCCGCCCGCCCAATTTTCACCACATCTTCAGAATAACCAAGATCGCTGACAATATCCGTCATCCCACAGGCATGAATTAAGCGCACCGCCACCACTTGAAGATCTTCTGGCAAGATTGATAAATTTGCTTCGGCGCGAATTGTGGCAAAGGATTTTCGATAAATTTCATTGCCATCACGGATATAGTCAAGCATGGTCTGGTCAAGGGGGAGCTTACCTATTTTAGAGCCTAAAGCCCTTTAAGGGACGTGCAACTTAATAAAGTACCAATTAGCTAAGGCTAAACGACTTTGCTACCGTCAAATAATTGGTACTTTATTTTCACGTTCTTCCCCAATCACTATAAAAAGCGATCGCTTCAACTCTCATCTTCCAAATTTTGCACAACAAAGATATCCCAATCAACACTCTAATAAGCGATCTCTTCATTCTTGCTTGAATTAAAAAAGAGAAAATACGTTATATTTCATTTTTAATTGCGATTAATTCGTAAAATTCATTCAGCTTTCTTCGCAGGAGTTCCTTAGGAATAAGCTTGATTTCATATTCGGCAACAACTGTAGGACTGATAGAACGACTGAGAGCATATTCCACAACTTCATCGTCTATGTCACGGCAAAGCAGAACGCCAATACTAGGGTTTTCGTGAGCTTTTTTGAGGTCGCGATCGAGGGCTTCTAAATAGAATTCAAGTTGTCCGAGGTATTCAGGTCGAAATTTATCGATTTTTAGCTCAAAGGCAACGAGACTCTGGAGTTCACGATGGTAAAACAGGAGATCGATAAAGAAGTCACTATTACCAACCTGAAGGCGATATTCTTCGCCAAGGAAAGTGAAGTCTCGACCGATTTCCAGAATAAATTCCTTGAGATAGGAGACAAGGGCTGTTTTTAGGTCATTCTCGGAATGGCTGGCAGGTAAGTTAAGAAAGTCGAGGACGTAGGTATCGCGAAAAATACCTGTAAGTGTTTTAGGGTGGAGAGTTTGTGACAGCTTGGCATCGGCGAGACGGGTGCGCTCGAAAATGCCACTATTTATTTGGCGATCGAGTTCGCGGGTGCTGTAGCGTTCGGTGGCGGCAAGTTCAAGGTAGAAAAGACGCTCGGCTTCGGTCTTGCAGCGTGACATGATGATGCGATGGTGCGTCCAACTCAATTGCGTCCGCAGTGCGGTCGTAATTTGTGAATCGGGATAGGTTTCGTAAAATTGTCGCATTCTTTCGAGGTTGCGCTTTTCAAATCCTTTGATAGCAGGTTCTTGGGTTTGGATAAAGGATGCAAGTTGTTCAATTGTCTTTTGCCCCCATTCGCTGGCAGCTAGGCGATCGCTAATATATTTACCGATGCTCCAATACAGCTTAATCAGTTCTTGATTTGCAGTAGCAATAACTTTTTGTTGAGCGGTTTTGATGAGTATGAGAACTTCAGTAAATTGTGGCTGTAAAGAGTCTGTCATGAGCGTATTTTCTTAGACGGTTCATATTTATAACTGAGTTCGATCGCATTGCAAAAACTATTGAGGCTATTCAGCAAAGCATTATAGTAAGCATAAGCATCTTCTCGTTCATCTTGGAGACGGGCATACAAGGTTAGCTCTGGCTCTAGTGCTAGATGGTTTTTAGGAATGTCTAAACCTGCTTCAGTTAAGCGCGTGGATGCGATCGCTACTAGCAACGCTCCAATTGTATTGGACTCACCATTATGAAGATCCCTTAATCCCATCAAGATTATCTCGCCTGCTGGCAACTCATTGAGATTCACTTTGCGACCTTTTTTGAGCATTGTCTTTCTAATATACTCTCCGATGTTTCAATACAATTTAACAAGTTCTTAATTTGCGATCGCAATGACCCTCAATAGTTCGGCTTACAGAAAGCCACCATCACCATCACAATACCAATCACTCGATGCAAGTGCCTGATACATGGCTGTTTCCCAAGAGTTACTATGCCGACCAGTAAAAGATTTAGCTTCTATCTCTAATAGTTTTTTTACCGAATGTGAACCCATTGATTTACTATAGTTGACTAATATATCTCTTAGGGAAACCATCTCATTGCCAGCTTCTAATGAATATCGTAAAGCCAAGTTAAAGGCGTTAAAGTGTGACTGAACTCGTGTTTTGGATATATTGTCCCATTGCTCTGGAGCTTTAACAAAAAAGTAAATAGTCGCTGGCTTTGTTTTTCTTACTTCTGCATAGAGCCATTGATCATCAATAAAATTCTGATGATCAAAATAGGGGTGCAAACTTTGCTCTTCTGCTGTAGTCGCAATTGCATCACTTTTACCTGTATTGCAATCCCTACATGAAGGTATGAGATTTAATGGTAAAACCGATAGCTGTGGGTATTTGGCTTTCGGTAAATAATGATCCAATGTGGAAACCTGACCAAAACCACAAAATGGACATCGTCCCAATGGAGCCTGAGACAACAACAAGTCATAGATCGCTCTTGCTGGTTTTGCTCTATCTACCATATGTGAACTATAAACATCCTTGAGTTCCTTTTTAGTCACGCCTCCTAAAGCGATTTCATGATTCTTGCAGTTATTTGATGGAATGGAATAAAGCTGTTTTGCCTTTGCTTTTTGCTCATAATCCCCTGCTGCAACAAGAATATTAGGAGTTACCAGATTGAGGCGATCTCGTAAATCTGTATTTGCAATACTATTTATACATGTTTCATATACTGTCTTTGGACTATCATTTGGTGTAGCTAAAGCCCTCATTAGATAGCCCCCGATTGCGAATCTCTTATCATTATCATCGATCGCAAAATAGTTTTTCCTTCAAACCCAAGTTGATTCTGATAATCTTCTTCTTCTATTTCTTCGTAGCTCTTGCCTTCAGCCACAGATTTCTCCAGTAAGCTATGAAATCCAGATTTGGAAACTTCCAATCCAAAAACTTCTCGCGTTAAAACACCCACATTCTCAGCAAATGTCTCACTTTCTGGTCTATCAACATTTGCAATAAGCCTAGTTCTTCGGAGTATCGAAACGCAAGATTTAGGAACTTCCTGTAACACTACTGGCGAGTGCGTAGCGATTATTGCTACAGCGTTACGATTAACCAGCAAATCCGATAATGCTCGCGTAAATGCCGATAATAATGGAGGATGAAGATGGCTTTCAGGCTCGTCAAGTAGGACTAAAGTTTTTTCTTCGATAGTTTCAACCAGTTTTGTAATGGTTAAAAGGACAATGGCATGACCTGAACTCATTCGTTTTTTGAAAAGTACTGTTGCTCTTTCATCACGTTCATTTTGATTGTTTATATTCGTAAGTTCGCACAAATCCATTTCAGCAAAATTAAAATCTGACCCTAAAGTGTTAACCGCATTTATCCATCGTGTTTTCTTCGCTGTTAATGCAAAGCAAATATTTAGGCTGGCGATGAAATCTCCGCACAAATCATCTCTATCTTTCAGTCCCAAAACAGCCTGACCGTCTGGTTCAGAAAGACGTTTTTGTAGCCCTACATAGTAATAGCGCATTCCGACATCAGCCTCAGGCTGATCATTTGGAGGAGTAAAGGGATCAAAAGCACTGAATGAGATAGAAACAACACCAGCAAAATAATTATTATTGAGAGACTCAGTCCTACCCAGTGGTGATACGGTAGCAAAATTGCCAGTTTCTCGCACTCCCCCCCGATTAGAAAGAAGTGCATTTACCATATTATTCAGTAGGGTTGTTTTGCCCACACCATTACGACCAATTAATACATGAATATTAGAAGAAGGTTTGGTATTTGGCTCAACAGCAAAATTGACTTTTATGCCAGAATAGCGTCCACCAGCAACCTTCTCATAAAAGAAATTGTATTTAGTGAGTGGGGCTTCATGGCGTAAAATCCTTCTAAACTGATTTTCAATAGACGTGCGGTTTACAGACCTAAGTAAAGAATCGTTATAAGCATCTTCATTTTCAGCAATTTTCAGGCAACTAGGATCATGTACTACATCGCGGAGAGAGGTTAGCAAATTAATAGCCATTTCGTGAGAAAGGATTTCAACTATATTTCGGTAATAATCAGCATCCTGACCAAGAGAATAAAAAATTTCAGATAATACCTCAAATGAATCTGGAATATGCTCATTAGTCCATTCATTATCTTGACCAACAAAGCCTATTTTTATGTTGCCGATAGTCTGCTCATTACCTTGCTCATCAAAGATAGTGAGGCTAAATAAAGTCTTATTACCGTAATCATCCCAATTGTTGGGTTGTAGATACCCCTTGTTGTGAGGCTGCTCTGTAACGTTGCCGAACCTTGATAACTTGTGAAAAGTTAGTGCCATCATACAGTTTCCAATCGATTGCGTTGTTATTTCGGCGTTAAATATAAATTCTCGTAAATTATAACGCTTAGTCAAACGAAATCGCCTCAACAATTATCTTCTCAAGTTTGCTGTAGTCGATTCGCGATCGCAATTTTGTTGATGTGAAATGCGATCGAGCTATGGTTGTGGGGAAAGGCGATCGCTTAACAATTCTGATCCACCAACGAAACTAAGAGCTTTTGAGTATTCTAAGGAAACAAACCTAACCGAATCCACAACTGCCGAGCAGCGACTTGAGCAGTACTATTCATCACTAAATTTTCTACAGTAACTTTCCCAATATCAGTAATTCCGACAACTACCCCTAACTCAGCATCAACTTGAAAATGCTCAACCCACTTATTTTCTCTTGGGCGAAAAAAACTAATTTCGATGCTTGGATCAATTGCACTGCCACAAATACGAGTGCCTTTACGCAAATTACAAGAACGACAGGCAAGCGCTAAATTGGCTTCATCATTTTTACCTTGTCGAGCAATAGGGATAATATGCTCAACCTCAAATGGAAAATTAAAAACCAACTCAGGAGCATGGCAATATTCACACCGATGGTTTGCCCGTTCCGCGATCGCCGCATAATATGGATTCATTGACTCAATTGCTGCATTAGAGAACTTGTACGGTTAGTCGCAGCTTTTAGTTCAGCATCAACCAAAGTATCCAATTCTATCTGTTGCTCAGATGGCAATGCTTCGCCGAGATCGCGAGCCATTCTCCATAAATTCATCAATCCTGACAATCTCTTTTGTTGCTCAGCACCAAAGAATGAGTCTGGATAAAAGCTTTGAACGATAAGCATTCCACAGAAGTCAGGTTCACCCAATTGAATAGTTAAACCGTCTAAGGCTTGTCCAGCAGTTTTACCAATACTCTGTTTGTTCCCTGCGATCGCTCGATAGGATTTTTCGCCACTGACATTAGAGATCGGTAGGATTGCTACTGTAGTCATGTTTCTAACTTTGAGAGCTTATTGATATAAATTATAACTCTAAGCAATCTAATTTATTTGTACATGGCGATCGCCTCAATGATTATCTTTTCAAGTTTTTTTGTAGGCGATTCGCGATCGCAATATTTGTTGATGTGAAATGAGATCGCTTCAACCAAGTCTAAAGATCCTCTGGATTAACTCCAATAGATTTTAGATAAGATATTAATTTTTCATTTTTTTGTTTTTCTTGAATAGCGATCGCCTCGGCACGTTGTTTAGCAAGATCTGATTGAGCAGCGATCGCCTCGGTACGTTGTTTAGCAAGATCTGATTGAATAGCGATCGCCTCAGCCATAGCCGCACGTTCATGAGCAGTAGGATATCTCTTGCCAAAGCGATCGTACCAATAGACCCACTCACGCTGCCAATCACCGTGATCGCCTTGTTCGCATCCAATTCCCAATGCGATTTCTGGTATCCATACCATCTTTCCACCTTCGCGTAACAGGCTAACCGATGGCATCAGGTGATACTTCCTATCAATCAATTTATATACTTCTAAAGATTGATGATTCTTATACAGCTTACGACCAGTAGTGGAGTTATAAATCACACAGTAAAGAATCCCCAACTCTTCATACTTGGCTAATTTACTGTCATATTCGCCATTATATTTTTTAGAAACAACTTCAAATACGAGAATCGGTTTCTCCTTTTCTTCCCACAGTACATAGCTTAACCGTCCGCCTTCACCTACATTCTTAGGCACACCTAGGGCAAGAAAGCCATCGGGAACTATGCATTTTGATTTTGCTGGTTCCTCTCGGTTTGCTTCATAATATATCCCCATATCCACACCCCAAAACCAATCAGAGCGGCGGGACGCATCTTCGGAGGAACTGCCCCAAATCTCGCGCAACAAGTCCAATAACATATTCGGGATGTCATTCTGGAGTTCATTATCCACAGGAGTTTCATCGGAGTCA
>JAJAZG010000323.1 GCA_026785865.1 Pseudanabaena sp. CAN_BIN31 | reverse complement strand
TGGCGGCGTTTTGCGTGGTAATGTCCAGATTATTGATATTCTTGGTGGAGTGGCGGCGGCTGTGTTAGTCGGAAATGTCACCGCGCCACAGGTGACGGTAATTGAACTAAATACCGTAATTAATATAGTGACTAAGCAAGCGATCACATTTGCAGTTAGAGATGATTATTGATTGCAAGCTTAAAGGGGAACGCTTCGCTTTTTCACAAAAAACAGCGATCGCCCCTTTCCATCTCATCGACTCAAAGTGTGATCGCAATTCCCAAAAACTAAACAGCAATGATTTAGTAGTGAAAGCGACAGGCAAGAATCCTGATTTTATCGTCTAATACTTCATAAACCAGACGATGTTCTTGATCAATACGGCGTGACCAACATCCTGAAAGATCATGTTTTAATGCTTCAGGTTGTCCTGTACCTTCAAATGGATTACGTTGGGCTTCACGAATCAGTTTGATGACTTTTAGCGCTTTTTTACGATCATTTTCAATCCACCAAGCTAAGTCCTCAAAAGCATCTGTATCAAATTCTAAGTTTTTCACAGGCTGCTTCCAAAGAAATTCCATTTTGACGTTTTCTAGCTTTAAGCAGTCTTTCTTTCATGGCAGGACTACTGAGTAAATAGGCTGTTTCTTTTTCAGCCATTAGTTCTTGCCAAAAGGCAATGGGGACAACGACGGAAACTGTCTGCCCTTCTGAATCACAGATGTATTGTAGTGCGTTAGTCATAGCAGCTAATGTAACTTACTGGATCGCTCGATTGATTATACCTGATTAACCAGATTGCCACTTTCCCAAAACTAAAAGCGCGATCGCCCCTTTCCAACCTTCACCAAATCAAAGCGCGATCGCATTTATAGTTCTTTAAGTAAATTATCGTATTCGCTGTGAGAGCCAATCCAAAACCAAACAATCGTTTGACTATCTTTTTTAATGCCCACTGCACGCCAGCCCATACCGATCCGAATTGAATAAATGTTTTGTATTTACTTTCTTAAACTCTAGGCTAGGATGATTTTGATCTTGCTGCCAAAGTTGATAGTTTTTACGGGCAGCTTTTTGAACTCGTTCAGGAAGTTTAGCAAAAAGTTTAATAAAATCTTCATCTAACTCAGATCTCATAGTTGGTCAAAGCCTAAGACTTTAGTTTTTCCATTTGCTGAGTTTTGCAACACCTTTGCAGCAAGCATTTCTAGTTTAGTGGGTTGTGGCTGTGACAAGGTTTGCGCCCAACGCAGTTCATTTTCTATATCTTCGAGAAATTGTGCTGCAAATTCATTTTGGAGATATTCGGGTAAAGATTGGGCTTTCTCAAAGGCTTGGGCTAACAGACTGGTCATAACTTAACCTCCCAAAAATTTTCTATTGCACCTTAATCATATCTTGAACTACGATCGCAATTTCTCATCTCACCAAATCAAAGCGCGATCGCCTATCTAAAACCCATCAAATCTAAAAAAGAGCATCGCAAATACTCGATTTTGTTGTAAGATGACCGCAAAATACTAAGACGGTCGATCATGTACGAGTCTATTAAAATAGATCAACAAAAAAATTCGGGGACTAACTCACCATCAAAGATTCCTTTCCCACATCAAGTTGAAGCATTTGCGGCACTTAATAAAGTATTTCAAATTGGCAAAAAGAAAACGGCTAGCGGAATGCTTGTACTTCCTACAGGTGCAGGTAAAACATTTACAGCAGTTCGTTGGCTATGTACTCATGTGTTACCAAAAAACATCAAAATCCTCTGGCTAGCGCCTTCGTACTATCTCTTAAATCAAGCGGCTAACACTTTCAAAGAAAATGCTAAAGAGATTTCAGATAGGCAGACATTAAACATTAGATGTGTTTCTAGCAATCCATCTCATAAAAATGCGTCATCAATTTGTTTGACAGATGATGTGATTTTAATGACAAATCAAACAGCTATCTCTAATTTGAACAGCACTGCCAAAGATAAATCTAATCAACCGATTAAAACTGCATTTAGAAAGTTTATTGAGGCTAATCAATCGGTAGAGTTTTTTGTAGTCGTTGACGAAGCACATCACGTTCCTGCCTATGGCTTACGAAATCTCTTGATCGGTGAACAGGAATCTGCATTGGGATTGCGGAGTTTACTCCCCAATTTATATCTATTAGGATTAACAGCAACTCCAACTTATACCGATAAATCAAAAAAAGGTTGGCTTTCAAAAATATTTCCTGATGGAAACAAAGGAACTATTTATCAAGCTGATAAAGATGCTTTGATATTACAGGGGATCTTAGCTAGACCCAATTACATAGAAGTTCCAACTGGTAAAGATGTAGAGCTAGATGATTCTCTGTATGAGCAGTTAACTAATAAGCATAAAGACTTGCCAGAGAAAATAATAGAAACTCTGGCGCAAGATAATGAGCGTAATAACGCAATCGTCAATACTTACATGGCTGATAAGGATCGATATGGGAAGACGATTATTTTTGCAGATCGATGGTTTCAGTGTGTTTATCTAAAGCAAAAATTGCGAGAAAAGGGGATTAAAGCAGATGCTATCTATTCTAAGATTGACGCTGTTCCTGAATCTCCTGAAGCAAGAAATCAAATCACCAAAAATGATAACCAGAGAATTTTAAACCAGTTTACAACTGGTTTTGATCAGAACGATAATCATGCACCGCTTGACGTTTTGATTAATGTGAGAATGTTAACAGAAGGTGCAGATGTTCCTAGTGTTCAAACAGTATTTATTACTCGGCAAACCACTAGTCAAATTTTAATGACACAAATGATTGGTCGTGCTTTGAGGGGTGAGAAAGCAGGAGGAAGTAGTGACGCAAATATAGTTTTATTCTTTGATAACTGGAAGCGTTTAGTTGATTGGGCTGATCCTGCCCATGAAGATGGAGGCACGAAAGAAACTGAAGTTTTAAAGAGAGAAAGATACCCACTCGAATATATTTCTATTCGATTAGTGGAAGAACTAGCTAAGGCTTTTGAAAACGGTGGTGATTATGAAATGCCTCCTTTTTCAAGAGTTTTTCCTGTCGGTTGGTACAAAACGTCAATCAGTTATAGTGAAGATCGAGATTGCCAACAGACAACAGAATACATCACAGAGTTTGTGATGGTTTATGAGCATACGCAAAAGAGATTTCAGAATTTTGTTGATTTCCTCTCTAAGTCTTATTTAAAAGATGAATGGTCAAAAGAATATATTGAATCTGAGTGGATAGAATCTGAGATAGAATCGTGGATCAAAATTTATTTTCATGCTGATTCTGACAACATTGGTGAAAAGCTGACTGCAAGTATTACTAAAATTATCCGTCACATCGGTCAGAATGGCTTTCTACCTCACTACTATCCATTTGAAGATAGAGAATTATACGATATTGATAGGATTGCAAAAACAATTGTCGATCAGAATATTGGATATGTTGACAAATATGATTATTTAAACCAAGAGTACTCAAAATCTGATGCATTATGGCAAACATTTTATCAATCTCTCAGTCGTTTTGAAACCGCTGTTGACGCAAGTATAGGAAACTATGTAAAAAACCTAAAAAGTAATAACTATTCCCAAGAATCTACTTCTAAACTAACTCCAAAGAATATTTCTGTTTCTAAAGTTATTAGGGAGCTAACGAAAAAGGAAAAAGATCAGGTAAAAGATCGTGATGGCAATGCTTGTCTATGTTGTGGCGATCGTAGAATGTTGCAAGTAGATCATATATTTCCCTTTACTTTAGGGGGACAAACAGCGATAGAGAATTCACAAACATTGTGTAAAAGATGTAATAGTTTTAAAGGGAAAAATGAAATTGATTTTCGTATAAAAAAGACACTCCTTAAAAGTCCCAAATACTTATTCCAAATTGATTTGATAAGACTTGTATCACATGATCAATCTAACAGCTTAAAAAGAGTAATTAACTTCTTTTACAACTGTAATGCAGTTTATGCAATTGTTAACAGCAAAGAGAATAGTGATAAATATTTATCCACTTGGGGGATTTGCTTATTTAAAGGTAACGATCCAAATTGGTTGATTCAAAACAAGCTGGAGGTTTTGGAATTTATTCATAAACATTTGGGTTGTCCTCTCGTAAAAGATATCAAAGTAATTAACCGTAATTCTTAAGTATTGATCGCCTTTTACATTTAGCCAAAAACGCGATCGCATCTAAATCGTCTATTGCACTTATGTTACCGTAGCCATACTTGATGATGTAGCTAAAAACAGGAAAGAGATGTCAACCAATAGCCCCACCATATTTGAAAAAGAATTAGCTCACGAGTTAGACAAGATCCCTGAGCAATACTTGTCAAACCTTTTACAGATTATTCGTCTATTTCGCGAAAGTGTTAACCCAGTTACAGAGACTCATTCACCCGATCCACTCATCATCGAAGCAATCGAGGATTTTGGGCTTGTCCGTGCTATGCAAGAAGTAAAACATGAAACTCCACTTAGTCTGCAAGAAGCGCTAGCAGAAATGGAAAGAGAAAGAAATTTATCGCTACTTTCCACCTAAGAAACCCTAAATTTTGATAATGATTTGCGATCGCCTTTTACGTTTATCCAAATTGCGATCGCCGTTCAGAGATATTGTTCTGTTTCAAAAAATGACATCGCACCTTGAATAACTTGTGAAATATCTGGCTGCTCACAAGCGACTACGCGATCGCAAAGATGTTTGTGATGAGGAAAACTAGATAAATCAGGAAAATGGGGCGTATTGTCATAGCGAAAAATGAGATTGTTTTGCTCATCTTGGAAATGATAGCGATAATCAATCGCTGTAATTTTTTCATCGACAACAATCAACGCTTCACTAACCGAAAGTAAGTATTTGAAATAGAACCGTAATCGAAGTTTGAGATTAGCGCGATCGCCAGTTAAAATTGTTGCGCTGTAATTCTCCACATGAGCATCACTACAACTTTCCAAAAGTCGATCTATCCGATTGAAATAATCCGTAAAATTATCACGCGACATTTCTGAGCTTACTCTCCAATTCTTGACGCAAAGCTAGATAATGTCGATAATTACTAGCCCAATCCATCGCATCCTCATCATCCCCAGTTTTCCCCTGTTGATACTGAGCAAAAAAATCGGCTGAGTCAGTATGGTATTTAATTTCGTAATTGCATAACTGCTTCGTTAGGGAGATTAGAGCATCTAGCGGCGATGTATATTCAATAACTTGCTTACGCATTGTACTAACTCACCCAAATACTACTGCGATTATACGCTGCAAATTCACTTGCCTGCGATCGCCTTTTACGTTTATCCAAAAGCGCGATCGCAATATCACAAACTCGTAATGCGATCGCAAATTAACTCTATTTTTCTTGCTTAGCCGATCACAATTTAGAGCTAACCCACTGCAAACTCCGTATCAGCACGTACTCTAAAAGGTTGAAAGCCCAAAACTATATCTTCCCTTGGCACACCTAACTTCACTAACTCATAGGCAATACCACCTTCAGTACCATCATACTGAATCCAAATCTTGCCGCCCTTAATGTCTAGATGCAACAAACATCCGTAGTCCCTGATATCGTGGCGCTTCCAACCCACATAGACTAATTGATAATGATCTCGTTCTACATCAAAAATCGTCTGAGCCTCAACTTCCTGCGAAGACTGCATAGAACGATTTGCTTTTGCTAGCATTAGCTGCTGAATATATTGCCTATAAACAGTTACTTTATCCATTGCTCAATAGTCTCCTGTTCTAAGTCATAAACTAAAAGCTTAATTTGACTACGCTGCACAACCCTACTGATAAAAGCTAGACTAAAAAAAGTTTGATAAACAAAACGAGGTACAGCCAGATACAAAATACGCTCTGGATCGGTATCTTCTAAAGCATATCGATAATCTAAAAATTGTCCATGCGCCAAGTGAAAATCAGAAACCCTTGAAGGGCTGATAAAACTTTTAACCTCAACCGCAATTCTATCATTTCCCCTATCAGCACCGATTATCTGCTCAGCTCCAATATCTATATACATTTCAACCCCGCCTGTTCTCAATTCGTATGGATCGTGAGTTTATTTCCCATCCATCTTTTTCGAGTGCGCGTTTAACTTGATTGTGATATAAATCTTTTGCCATACATAATCATTTCATATTAGTTTCTCGAATAAAAAAGAGGCGGTGCTAGCACCGCCTCTTTTTATCTTAATCTACACCTTCAATACGATCTTCGAGTTCTTGATATAGCTCACGCAATCGATCAAGATTCTCCTCACTGGTTTCCCAATAGCCGCGACCATTGACTTCTAGCAAAGTACCGACAATCTTACGGAACGAATTGGGGTTGAGATTTTTGAGGCGATCGCACATCTCTTTATCGTTCACATAGACATCATTGACATCTTCATAAACCCAGTTGTCAACTGCTCCAGCCGTTGCCGACCAGCCCATTGTGTTTACAAGGCGCTTCGAGATTTCGCGCACACCTTCATAACCACTCTTGAGCATTCCCTCATACCATTTAGGATTGAGAATCTTGGTTCGGGTATCAAGACGCACAGTCTCTGTCAAGGTACGCACTTGAGCATTAGCCGTTGTGGTGTCAGCGACAAAAGACGTAGGCTTTTTGCCATCTTTGCGGAGGCTGCCAACTAATTTCGTAGGGTCAGAGTCGAAGTAGTGGGAAACATCGGTAAGACTGATTTCTGACGAGTCAAGATTTTGGAAGGTCATGTCAACGGTCTTCAACGAAGCTTCGTAAAGCTGACGTTGTTGAGTGTTGCTGACATTGCCGCCAAAGGCAAAAGACTTGCGAGACAGATACATCTGTTGCAATTCTTCTTCGTTTTCCCATGTGCTGTTTTCCACAGCGAGGTTAACGTTGGAGGAATAGGAACCCGATGAGTTACTGAATACGCGGGTGGCGGCTTGATTGATGGTTAAGCCAAACTCTTCGGCTTGGGCGATCGCATGTTTCCGCACAAAGTTCATTTCCAAAGGCTCATCGGCTTCTGCTGCCATTCTCACGGCGCGATCAATTAAGTCCATTTGATTAACAAACAAATCACGGAATACGCCTGAGCAGTTAACGACTACATCAACGCGAGGTCTACCCAATTGCTCGAGGGGAGTTAGCTCCAAACGATTGATCCGACCGAGTGCATCGGGCATAGGCTTCACGCCGATCATGCAGAGAACTTGAGCGAGGGATTCGCCGTAGGTCTTGATGTTATCGGTTCCCCAGAGGACGACGGCGATCGTTTCGGGATAGACTCCATTGTTGTCACTACGTTGACGCTCTAGGAGGCGCTCAACTACGACTTCCGCAGCTTTCACCGCCGCAC
>JAJAZG010000322.1 GCA_026785865.1 Pseudanabaena sp. CAN_BIN31 | reverse complement strand
GCCTGAGCAGACAAGCAATAGTCAATCGTGGAGCGCGATAACTTCTAAGTTGATGGACTCAGAAAATATAAAACACACAAGTAAGCGCAATTGCATCGGCGAAAGCCAGTTGTTTTGAGCGTCTAGGGGCATTTTGACAATACCTTTGAAGCTTAGTAATAGGCTATTCAAGAATCTCAGTCGCTTCAGCGCTGAGAGTGTCAAGTATAGCTGTTGTCACTTGTATCAAGACAAAGCAAAACCCAAGAAAATGGAAAGCGGCGCGGAGCGTTATCTTCCATTTTCTTGGGTTTTGTGTATTAACATATCTGTCGATAGCTATATTATTTAAGTTGTTAAGCTGATACGCCTTTAAGTTGCAAGATGATTGTGCCGCGCAAAGCGCGGCATAATCATCTTCTGGTTTTTGATATGCATTTTAAATGCCGATCAGCTTATCAGGAAAATTCTGCACAACTGAGGGAAAAGGATTGCAAGTCTATGAATAAAACTGCTGTTTTTTTAGTCACTCATGGCAGTAGCGATCGCCGTTCTTGGTTAGCTTTGCAAAATTTGGTGACAGTCGCAAAATCTCGAAGCGATCGCTATATTAGCGGCGGCTGTTTGGAAGGTCAGGAACTGAGCCTAGCGCAGCAATTAGAAATATTTGCGACGGAGGCGATTGAGGAGGGGATTTCTGAAATTTTGATTCTGCCCTTGTTTTTGCTGGAAGGGGTGCATGTCAGCGAAGATATTCCCGCAGAAGTGGTGATCGCGCAGAGCAAGTTACAAGAAACACTAAAGTTTCGCGTTACGGCTCGCTTAGGCACAAATTCTCAGATTTCAAGTTTACTATCGCAGCACTTTGAGAAATATGAGATGGGGACAGAACAATCTGCGCGAATTGTGATGGCGCATGGTAGTCGGCGGGCGGGCGCAAATCAAGTAGTTGAGGACTTAGCAACGCAAAGTCAGGCGATCGCTGCTTATTGGGGCGTTGAGCCAAAAATCGAAACTCAAATTGAGCATTTAATATCGCAGGGTATTAGAGAAATTAATGTGTTGCCATATTTTTTGACTGAGGGCGGGATCACTGAAGCGATCGCTAAAAAAATAGGAGCATATAGCGATCGGGCTAAAATTCAACTATTACCCCTGCCATTATCAGATCAACAGATTGTTGATTTAGCGCTGAAAATCAATTAGTCAACAGTAGGGGTTTAGCATTTGCGCCACCATATCTCAACTCATCGCCGAAATTTCACTCCGCAAATGCTAAAAACTCTTGGTTTAAAAATGGCAATAAATTTTGAGCAAGCGTCACAGGATCAACTCCCATTTCAGTTCGCTGACTAGCTAGCCATATCGCTGCTTGAGAATGCCAAACTGTCGCCCCGATCGCCACCTCACTCGCCGCTAATCCTTGCGCCAACATTCCCCCAATCATTCCTGCTAGCACATCGCCACTGCCGCCTCTTGCTAAGGCTGCGGTACTTTCTGGATTAATCCATACTTGAGATTCTGTATTTTTAGAGAAAGCGATCGCTGTTCTTGCACCCTTCAATAAAATTGTCGATTTAGTCAAATTTACGGCAATTTGCAAAGCTTCTAAACGCTCCACTTCAAGCAAATCTGGAAACAATCGACAAAATTCTCCCCAATGTGGTGTCAAAATCAGCGCACTATTGCGTTGATTTGATTTTTGGATAATTTGCGCTTTTCCCATAGCGGCTAAAGCATTCAATCCATCAGCATCCAGAACTAGAGGGCGATCGCTATTTATAATTTGCTCCACAATTGGGATCGCATCTAAAGAAAGTCCACAACCACAGGCGATCGCTTGATATTTCTGAAAGTCGAGATCGGGTAAGGCGGCGATCGCGCCAGATGCGGTTTCAGGACAGCCAATTACTAAAGCATCAGGAACTTGGGCGAGGATCAGTGATTTGAGGGAATGGGGAACGGCGATCGATAACATGCCCACGCCTGTGGCTTTTGCGCCCATTGCGGCTAAAAGTGCTGCGCCGCCATATTTTTGAGAACCAACGACCAAGAGCAAATGTCCGATTTCGTATTTATGGGCGATCGCATTTCGTTTAATTGGTAAGCGATCGCGCAGTATTGCTTGCGGATTGATTCGCCATAATTGATGCTGATCGCCAAGGATTTGCAACACAAATTTTTCGGGAATATCAAAACTAATTCTTTCGAGTTTACCGACATAGGGCGTGGCTACTTCTGTCAGTAAGCCGCGCTTCCATAAACCTAAACAAAATGTATTTCTGGCGCGAATCGCCGTCCCCATCACATCGCCGCGATCGGTGTGAATTCCTGATGGCATATCGATGCTGAGAATTGGGATCTGCCAATTATTAATCGTGTTAATAGCGATCGCCACATCGCCAACCAGATCACGTTCCAATCCAAATCCAAATATGCCATCGATAATCAGATCGCAATCTTGCAACGACTCCAAACTTACAAAGGGAATCCCCAGACTTTTGGCATAGCAACTATGCACTCGCGTTAAGGGTTTGGACTTTGCGAACGGCGTATAGATTTTGACCTGTCGCCCTTGATGATGCAGTTCTCTGGCAACAACTAAAGCATCACCGCCGTTATGCCCTGAGCCAACTAATACACCGACACGCCCATAGGATTGAGCAGGATAGAGTTCAGTTAATCGCTGGGTAATCCGCAGCGCCACTTTCTCCATCAGCGCCGCAACGGGCATTCCTGCCTGAAAGATCAGATTTTCGATCGCTTGCATTTGTGAAGCAGTGGCGATCGCCTGTGAAGAAAGGGCGACCATTTATGAATTAGGTGGGACAAATTGCTGGAGACTAGTTGGCAAATTTTGGCGCACCCACTCTTTAACTTGAGGAAACTGCATCGCCGCTAAGCCACTACCGAGAATTAAGGCAACTAAAATCAAGATGATCATAAAAGCACTACTGGTTCGCTTGGGAACTGCAACTTCAGTTTTTGCCGAATCGATATCGCTAGGTTCAAATCCTGACTCTTCTGAAGTTTTCGAGTCGATTAATGTCACGGCCAGATCGCCAGCCGACGCTTCAGGGTGAATATCTTCAGTATCTATATCTTCCTCAACATCATGAATCACGGCGGGAACAGCATTTTCACTTGCCAGATCTTCATCGGGATCGGCTAGTCTAAATCGGCAACGCATTAAGGCAACTGTGATATTGTCATGACCATTTAACTCATTAGCGCGATCAATTAGATCCTGACAACTGCGGTCAAGAGGCTTATTTTCATTCAAAACTGGTAGCAGATAATCCTCATAAATCTGCTCAACCCGATCAAAATCACTCAACCCATCCGAACAGAGCAGCAAGAGACAATCTTCATCTATAAAAAATCTTTGCACGCGCGGAACAAGCATATCTGAACCGCGTGTTCCTAGCGCTTGAATCAATGCGCCACCGTCAATACGCTGTGATGAATAGGCATAGAAGTTGTAGCCCAATGTAGTTTCGCGAGTTGACACATCATCATCGAGGGTGACTTGACGCAAATTATCTTTGGTGACGCAATAGAAGCGGCTATCGCCCACATGCACGACATATATTTCATTGTTCATCTTGCCGTGAGGTCGTGGCATCACTGCCATGACTAGGGTTGTCCCCATGCGTTGCTGGGCTTGGCGCTGCTGTTGGTCATTGATCGCCACAATTTGATTGTTGACGACACGAGCCACCATTTCTAGTTGGGCAATAAATCCTTGAGCCGAAAAGTCGGGATCGTTTTCGGCTTGATGTAATAAAGTTTTTAATTGTTGTTCAAGGGTCTTGATCGCGAGGGAGCTTGCGATTTCGCCGCCCTCATGTCCGCCCAGCCCGTCACAAACGATCGCAAGGCGATCGCGCAAACTATCCGCCTGTTCCGTGCGTTTTTGGCGCTTCACATCAGGATAGCAAGCATCTTCATTATGTTCGCGCTTCTGTCCGACATCGGTAGCACTTGCCATCCGCACTGTGAGGGGCTGCGCTGCCATCACTTTCAGTGACATGTGATCAAGATAGGCGATCGCGCCATTGATGTTATATTCGCCGCGTCCAAGACTATAGAAAAATTCGGCGATCGCTTCCGCAATCTCAGGCTTGGCCAGATCCATCCATTGCACCCAAATATCACCTAATTGCGATATATCTACGGCGGCGACATCAGCCTGTAGTTCTAGCAAGCGCACCCACATCCCATCGACTCGCACTAAGTTGGGATCAATCAATGTCCGCGCCATATTTTGTTCGGCAAGGGGTTGCCAAAGGTTGAGGACTTGCCAGAGCAGATTGATTTGACGTAGTGCTGATGCGGCTGCCCATCCTTCTGCCAAAGTCGGATGCAGATTGCCTTGGCGATCAATTGGCACATTTTCTAACAAAAATACTTCGGAAAGATTTAATTCTTCGCCTATTAGCAATAAACCGTAAGGACGCGGTAAATGTAAGCTCAAGCGCGATAACTTGAGGTAAGACACGACATAGGTCTGAAACTCAAGCGGTAACTCTGGCAGTGAAAAAGCGTCCGTATCAACAACAATTTGGGAGGAGATGACACGGTAGCGATCGGCAACCAGTGAGTCGGGCGGAAATGTATCGGTATCGAGACCGACTGCCCAAAGATATTGCTGTTCAACTGCCGTAGCTTGCTCTTGGTTTTCCATGAATATTAATTTAATCGCTTGCCAAAATTATGTGGTGAAAGGTATAGGTGTCTCTAAGGCAGCCTGTAGAAATAACTTGAACAGGCAAGGGGCTTAAGCCCCTTGTTAAGGCTATTAGGTAACTTTTTGAAAGTGCCGCTTAGCGGCACTTTCAAAAAGTTATCTGAGTTTTATGGCGCTGTATCCACCTACTAAGTTAGGGGATTTGACCTATTTATTCAAGAGACATTTGGCTATTGTATCGAACCAGAGCGATGATTTTTGTATGCTTTTATAGCATTGGATGCCGCACAAATCCATAAAAGTTGCATATAGGTACAAGTTGTTACCAGATTTATTAAGAATTTGGGTATTGTATTAGTTAAGCTTTTGATTTTTAAAATTTAAATTTAGCAGTAAAAGCCTAATACTTTTTTTTGATTTATTTTATAATTTTTTTTGAAATTCATTTTTTAGAATTTTTTCAATATTATCTCACTGATACAAACTATGAAGCATCAACTTACCGATCGCGAACAAAAAGTTCTTTGGGCAACAATCGATCACTATATCCATACGGCGGAACCTGTTGGTTCTAAGGCTTTGGTGTCAGAGTATGACTTTGATATTAGCCCCGCGACGATTCGTAATGTGATGAGTATGCTCGATCGCAGTGGTTTGTTATTTCAACCCCACACATCGGCGGGGCGCGTCCCCTCAGACTCAGGCTATCGCGTCTATGTCGATAAGTTGATCGATCCTGCGAGCGAATTGTCCTATAGCACTGATCAATTTCTGGCTAGTAAACGCGATCGCCTTGGCAAGTCTAGCCTTGATGGGGTGATGCGCGATGTGGCGCAGATTTTGGCAACCCTTAGCGGTTGCATTGCCGTGATTACTTCACCAAATATGCAAACAATGCGAATCAGGCATTTGCAATTAGTGATGGTCGATCATGGCAAAGTGATGGCGATCGCGGTTAGTGACACTTACCACACTGCCTCGGTGACGATGGATTTGCCTAGTGAAACCAAGCCCGAAATTTTGGAAGGCGAATTAAATATTCTCAATAATTTCTTAAACGAACATTTGCGCGATAAAAATTGGTCAGAACTAAATAGCGCCTTGCAATGGGACGATCTCGATCGCCAGTTTCAGCAATATGCGGTTTTATTGCAGCAGTCTTTGCAGCAACTAATGAAATTATGCGATCGCACGGCTTTGGGTCAAATGTTCATTAGCGGTTTAACTGAGTTATTACGTCAGCCTGAATTTTCTAATCTGCAACAGGTGCAAAATATCGTGCAATTACTCGAAGCCGATCGCGCTTCGTTGATGGCGCTAATTGTCAATCAGCCCAGTCCTTCCGCCAATTCTGTCAGCATTAGAATTGGTTCTGAGATCTCAATTGCACCAATTCAAAACTGTACTTTTATTTCTAGTACTTATCTTTGTGATGATAAACCTGTTGGCACAGTCGGGGTATTAGGACCAACGCGATTGGGCTATACAAGGGCGATCGCTTCTGTACAGGCGGCGGCACTGCATCTGACTGACGCGATCGGTAAATGGTAAGCTTTTCTGCTCAAGAACAAGGGGCTTAAGCCCCTTGTCTGCTCAGGTTATTGCTACAAGCTACTTTACTTGCGAAAGAGCATTAATAATTTTTTGCATATTGATTGGTTTGCTGATGTAATCATCCATACCTGCATCTAGACAAACTTGGCGATCTTCGGGGCTTACATTTGCGGTCATGGCGACAATCTTGACTTGACTCATTAATTTTGTGCGAATAATTTTTGTCGCGATTAAGCCATCCATTTCTGGCATTTGCACATCCATCAACACTAGATCGAAGGATTGATTTTCTATGGCTTGTAATGCTTCTAATCCATTGTTGGCAACATTATCGATCTGATATCCTAGTCGTTTGAACATCGCGATCGCCACCATTTGATTAAATTTATTATCTTCGACTAATAGAATCTTTAAAGGAAATTGTTCTGCTATTTGGGGATGGGTTGACATTTGTTTTGTTTGAGATTCTTTTTTAGATTTTTGTGGTGGCGTGATCGCGCTATTAGTTGAAACAGCGATCGCGAAGTGAAATATTGAACCTTGAGTATTTGACTCTGCTTGCCAATCTTTGGGTGCGTCGCCACCAACTTGACCGCAACTCTCGACCCAAATTGTGCCATGCATCAACTCGACTAGACGCTTGCTGATGGCGAGTCCTAAGCCAGTACCGCCATATTTGCGACTTGTGGAATTATCGGCTTGGGTGAATGGTTGAAATAGTTTGTCAATGCGATCGCCTTGAATGCCGATACCTGTATCAGCGATCGCAAATTTTAGCTGATACTTATTTGATTCGGGTAAGGCTTGACCAGTTATAGAGATGTCAACTCCTCCATCGTGGGTAAATTTAATCGCGTTCCCGATTAGATTTAACAAAATTTGACGTAGACGGTTGCGATCGCCGATTACATTTGTGGGGACATCAGAAGCGATCGTATATTGGAGATTAATTTGTTTAGTATTTGCTTGATTTTCTAATAATTTACAAACTGCGATCACAACTTCTCTCAAATCAAAATCGTGAGCTTCGATCTCTAACATTCCTGATTCGATTTTCGAGAAGTCTAGAATGTCATTGATTACGGTCAAAAGTGCATCACCACTTTCTTTAATTGTTTTCACAAAATCCTGTTGCTCTTCGTCAAGACTGGTGGTTTCGAGAAGCTCGGTCATACCTAGTACGCCATTCATCGGCGTGCGAATTTCGTGGCTCATATTTGCCAAAAATTCACTCTTGACTTTAGTCGCGGCTTCGGCGGCTTCTTTGGCTTTGATTAATTCTAATTCTATTTGTTTGCGATCAGTAATGTCTAAATTTGTACCAAATAGGCGAACGGTTTGCCCTTGCTCATTCCGTTCAACTTCTCCACGTCCTTCGTGATAACGAATAGAATAATCGGGTTGGATTACGCGGTAGTCGATTGTGTAAGATGTTCCATCAATGCTCGCTCGTTCTACACACTGCTGCAACAACACTCGATCATCGGGATGAATCATTTGCAGATAGTCTACAAAAATCGGTTCTGGTTGGTTTGGATCAAGCCCAAACATATGGAAAAGTTCTTTTGACCAAGTGATTTTTTGGCTTTGGATATCAAAGGCCCAACTGCCTATATGGGCGATCGCCTGAGCTTCAACTAAAGCCGCTTCACTTTTTTGTAATCGTTCTTCAGCTTGTTTCTGTGCAGTCACATCCAAAATTACGCCGTGCCAAGCAATATCTCCATTATCACGTTG
>JAJAZG010000321.1 GCA_026785865.1 Pseudanabaena sp. CAN_BIN31 | reverse complement strand
TATCTCTACCTGCACGGAACAAACGAACTAACCTGCTAGTTGGGCTTTTAAATTCCATTAACTTTTACCCTAAAAGACGACGTAGTTATTGTATGATGAAAATCACTTCAAAACTCACAAAGTCAACAGCCTAGTACCAGCCCCCCCGTTGGTTGCTAATGCTACATATGAAATCTGTACCAATAATGGATTTGGTAACAGTTCCAAGCTCACGATCGCCTTAGTTGGTAATTGTGCTACGGGTGAAATCACGGGTATTCCCAATGCTGACTTTGCACTTAGTGCCGAGCCTAGTTTTATCTTTGAAGGTTCCCAAACAAAACCAAATATAATAGTTGGCAATTTCCTTGGTAATACTAACCCTGATAGCACTACTCTTACTGAAGACAACACTTCGGTGTTTACAGTTAGAAATAAATTCTCTTCCTTTAGAGGCGTTCGTTTCCTCGGATTATGGGGTGATAAGGATAAAATCAATAATGAAACTCTATTTGTGGCGATGACTGATGTTGATCAGCCAGCACTATTGCCCGTGTTGCAACTCAATGTCCCTAATGCCACTGCTGCTGACCAAGATGATATTCAACAGCCTAACATCTCGACAACTGGCGGGATTAATGGTGAGCCAACTTCGAGTACAGGTCAATGGACAATCCGTCCGACTCAAACAGAGGTCAATGTTTACTTTGTCGCGGGTAGTACGCCATCTAGAAATGGTGTAGCTTACAAACCCTCTAGCACGATCTTTGGTACTACTAGTATTTCTGATGTACCTATTTCAACTGGTGAAACGGGTGGAGGCTTAGCAAACTTTGTCCGATTCCTTGAAAACTGGGAGAGTTTAAAAATTAAGATCTCAGGTGGTTTTATCCAAAATACAAGAAGTCGATTTGCTACTGCACCATTTACTTCGACAGCCCCTATATTTACTTCGACAGCTCCTCTTATTTTTCCAGTTAGTGATACTACATCGATATTCATGAATCCTGTTCAGACTGGTAAAGGCACCACTAATGGTCGTATTGCCACAGGCTATAACCTGCAATATATGTCTACAACAGGAAATCGCATCCCCTTCTATACGCCGCCCGTTCGCCTCTGGGGTTATGATGTGGCTTTGCTAACTCAACAGCCCGATCGCTTTGCCGAACGCTTTGCAGTCCCGATCGCAGGATCAAATGAGTACTTCAGAGAAGTTAATGGTGACGATCTTTGGGTTGAGGCTTTACTCTGTGCCTTAGAGCCAAGTAATCCTCTTGCAACCAATGTCACTACCGATCTGATTAATGTGGGTGGAAGACAGAGGGAAGGTACTAAGCCAGACAACTATCTCACAAGAGCTTTGCGCGGTAAAGATTTGCGTAGTAATTGCAAAACCAAAACTAACTACGGTGGAAATGCGGCAAACGACACGATCCCTTCCTCTGCTTATCAGTTATAAGTAATAAAATATAAGGAGGGAAATGATGCACAACTCTCCTTTATTACTTAAAAATCTCGATGCATTATCTTCTTTCTTTGGTAATGGTGAGTTATGTTAAACCAAAATTATAAGGCTATGGATAGTCAGAACCTTAAAAGGCAAATAGCCCCTTATCTGATCGATTATCTTGGTAATCTGATCAAGATTAGGCGATCGCCAGATTCAGGATTTTCAATACTAGAGTCACTTGTAGCGGTGGCAGTGGTGAGCATCTTGATCGTGGCGATCGCGCCGATGGTGGCGCTCTCGACTTCGGCAAGAGTCAATGCTAGACGCATCGATCAGGCGACACAAGCAGGTCGAGCATATGTTGATGGCGTTAGAGGAGGAGTTATTGACACGGCTGGTTTTCCTGACAATCTAGTAGTTAGTTCTCCCAATGCTACAGGTCAATATACATTTGAGTCGAGAGTAGCTCCGACGACGACTACTTTCCCGATTGCGACAATTTGTACGAATCCAACTCTAACTGTTGATAACGTTCCATCAGGTAAGGTTCCTGGAATTTGTGTTGACTCCAACGGCAATGGCTTTAGTGTTAATGATCCTCAGGATTTATTTATCCAGCCGATGCGAAGTGGTCCACTTAGATCGGTTGCGACTGTGGCTAACGATATCAGAAATCAAGGTTTTTGGTTAGCCGTGAGAGTCTATCGTGCCGATGCATTAGCAGGAAGCGCTCTCTTGAGAGACGGTACAGAAGCAGCCTGTGCCATTAGCAAAACTCCTTTTTCTAGCACTGCTTCAATTACCTGTCCAATTGTGACATTGCGATCGCAGATTTTTCTATCGACGGTCAACCCAAAAAATATCGATGATATCAAGTCTGGTACTGGCTTGAAAACACCATAAAGCACGGGTAATTTAACAAAATATGTCCTATGAAAAAATTTATTCAAAAATTATTTGCCCAAAAATTAGCGTCATTTAGCCAACGCAAAGGCTTGATGCGATCAAAAAAAGTGAACCGTAAAGGGTTAGCTTTTGGCTTTACATTAATTGAGCTACTTGTTGCCGCCTTGATCGCATCGTTATTAGTCTCTGTGTTACTTAGTTTTTTGGTAGGTGTGTTGGATAGCGATCGCAAAGAGACAGCCAAGTCCAACGCCCAAGAAGAACTGCAAGCAGCCATTTCGTATATATCAGACGATCTGCAAGAGGCGATATATATTTATGGTGCTGACGCACTCGCTAACATCAATAGCCAACTACCACATACACAGGCCCAGTCCAGTTCCACTAGCACTAAGTGTAATAGTACCGACTGTACTCCAGTTTTAGTTTTCTGGAAGCGATATAATTACAACCCAACAGCAACTGGTAAGTATTCAAAAACAAATACACCTCAAACTCAAAAAATTGGTTGTATGCCATATACAGGGACTCCTTTAGATGACTGTAAATCTGCCGACATCCCTTTTGGGAGAGACACCTATACTTATTCTCTTGTCGCTTATTACCTAAAGAACGATACTAATTTGGTTAGTGCTATTTGGTCAAATACTGCTCGCATTTTGCGATGGGAACTCAAAGATGGCTATGCATGGTCTTGCAGCAATGGCGGCGTTCTCTCTACAGCAACCACACCTCCCACTGCCCCCGCAGGCTGCCCCCCCGTAGCATTTGCTGCCCAGCGATCGCCCACAACCTCACCACTTATCACTACTCCAACAACAGTAGATAATGGTTATTATTTCATCGTTCCTGATAAAGGGTTTAATCGTCCAGATTTCACCAGCGCGGGGACGCTATCTAACCTTGCAGGAGCATGGAAAAAGTTTGATGACTTTAATTTTGGCACAAATCCATTTACAACTCTAGTGGATTTCATGGATGACACGGATTACAAAGCTAATCAAGGCGGCGGCAATGATGCAGGTGTTGCGACAAGCGCGACTACTGCATCAGAGATCAAAATACCAATCGGTAAAAATATCACGATTACTGCAAGTGGATTGACCGCGATTACCAATCCCGACTGCGATGATCCTTCGGTCGGAGTCGGCAATACTAATCCAGCTTCTGCTAGCAATATAGCTGGCACTGTCACCCAGCGCGTTCCTGATGCCTTCGCAACAAATAATCCATCTCGACTAACTAGCTTTTATGCTTGTGTCGCGCCTGAAAATGTCACAGTCAGAATTTTTATGCGTGGTAATGCGCTTGCGCGTTTAGGAGTAGCTAAAACAAATAGAGCGCCAAACCCTAACAACATCACATTTTTCCCAACCGCAGATGTGCGTAGTTTTGGGCGTAGTGGGGTCGGTTTGAAGAAAAAATAATTTGAAAAATAATTTAAAGAGAAGTCAAAAAATGTCTATTTATAATTTTTTTAATAATTTTTTTATAGCAGCCAAAAATCCTAAAACTCGGCGCGATCGCTATGCCAAGTTTCTAGGATTTACGCTGATCGAAGTTTTATTTGTGATGGCGATCGTCGGGATTTTAGCGGCGATCGCTGCCCCATCTTGGCAAGCATTTGCTAATAATCAAAGACTTAACTCCGCCCAAAGCCGATCACTAAGCGCTCTACGCCTAGCTCAGAGCAATGCTAAGCTCACACAAACAATGTGGCAGGCGACTTTTAGGAATATGCCCACTGTCTCCCAATATGCCATCCATCTTTCGCCCACTTCAGATACAGATAAAGAATATTGGAATGCGTTGCCTTGGGAAAACTTTGATGCAGGGGTGAGGATTGTCGATAATACCGAAACAGAGCCGCGTACTACATTCACAAAACTTACAGCCGATCCTGAGCCAGATGTATATCGCGTTCAGTTTAAAGCTCAAGGCAATCCTAACGGGCTAGGAGAGTTAGGGCGGATTACATTTGTGACTAGATCGGGCGATCGCAAAAAATGTGTAATTATTTCGACATTACTAGGCTCAATGCGCCAAGCCGAAAGTACAGAATGTAACCAAACCTAGACTTTAACATCAAAAGCCTCTCTAACAAGGGGCTTAAGCCCCTTGCCCAAGCCTAGAGAGTGCGGATATCTCTATTTCTTTCTAGGTTTAGGAACGATCGCCTCAATGGGTAAATCTTCACTGAGCAAATAAGTAACCGCCTTCTCGCTAAGGATCATCGCTTTAGAAAGAAGCGATCGCGCGGTGCTATTTGTCGGTAAATAAAGCTGAATAATTTTACGCTTGATCAATGGCGACTGAGCGGAGAGAGTGCTGCGAGCATTGCGCCATTCAGCATCAGAGCGACAAAATAGACGCAATGCTAAATCAACGGTGGGCTGTTTAGAATTAGTATTGTCATTATTGAGAAACTCATAGAGTCTTTCATAGCGGCGGCTGATTTCGGAGGCTAGACAGAGAATTAATAGATCGCGCTCGAAGTGACCTAGCTCTAGCCGATCGCACAAGGTAGGAATCGCTAGCCGAATATTATGACTAGCTTCAAG
>JAJAZG010000320.1 GCA_026785865.1 Pseudanabaena sp. CAN_BIN31 | reverse complement strand
GCGAAAAAGCTCATTGCTTAATCGTTAGAACCCAAAAGACTGTGGCGTGCGCCACAGTCTTTTGGGTTTAGAGCTTTTGTCGCAAGGCCTCAAGATTGGCACTGAGATCGGCGATCGCCACTGCTTCCTGTTCACCTGATTCCAACCATTTGATTTGGACTTGTCCCAACTCGATTTCGCTATCACCGATCACAACTGCGGCTTTTGCATTGGCATTACTAGCACGTTTGAATTGTTTGTCAAACTTCGCGCCACTGAGATCGAGTTCGGCACTAAATCCTGCTTTGCGGATGATTTGAGCAATAAATAGGGACTTGGCTTCGGCTTGTTCACCACGCGACACGATGTAGAAATCAACTTGCGATCGCTTTTGCTCGGCAACCTGTTGCATGAGGATGACTAAACGTTCTAAGCCGATCGCCCAACCGACCGCAGGCACATCTGCGCCGCCGAGTTCTGCGATCAGGCGATCGTACCGTCCGCCGCCACAGACTGCTGATTGTGCGCCGAGTAAATTGGACTGAATCTCGAAGGCGGTGCGGGTGTAGTAGTCTAAGCCGCGCACGAGGCGATTATTGATCCGATAGGGAATATTGAGATCGGTTAAGAGATTTTGGACTTGCTCGAAATGTTGTTGCGATTCGGAACTTAAATAGTCGAGAATGCTGGGCGCATCTTGAGAAATTTCTTGAGTGCGCTTATCTTTGCTATCGAGAATTCTGAGAGGATTACGAGTGAGGCGATCGCGTGAATCCGCATCAATTTCTTCAACAAAAGGCGTGAAATATTCCACCAACGCCTGACGATAAGCAACCCGATCTTCGGCACTGCCCACTGAATTTAAATCAACTACAAGATCTTTTAAACCTACAGCTTGCAAAAAATCACTAGCGATCGCAATTACCTCGGCATCAGCACGGGGATCTGCCGAACCGATCACCTCAATACCTAACTGATGAAATTGGCGCTGGCGACCAGCTTGGGGTCGTTCGTAGCGAAACATCGCTCCCATATACCAGAGGCGCTGCACACCGCCCTGAGCGAATAATTTATTTTCGATATACGATCGCGCCACACCCGCCGTACCTTCAGGTCGCAAGGTCAAAGAGCGATCGCCGCGATCGCTAAATGTATACATTTCTTTACCAACAATATCCGTGGCTTCACCGATACCCCGCGCAAATAAATCAGTTGCTTCAAAAATGGGCGTGCGAATCTCGGTGTAGGCGGCTTGGGCGAGAATTTGACGCGCAGTTGTCTCTAACTGCTGCCAGTAATAAATTTCGGGGGCGAGAATATCGCGTGTACCGCGTGTGACCTGAAGTGAAGACATGGATAGTGTGGTTTACAGGAATCTGTGATGTTCTTCCAGAATACAGCGCTTTGCGCTTCAGTCAAACCCACTAACCGCGATCGCATCAAATCTCCGTTACTAATCATCCAAGGTGCAAACGATCCCCGCGTTCCCGTCGGTGAAGCAATCCAGATTCAAAAAATTCTTGAACAAAAGAAAATCCCCTCTCAACTCGTAATTTTTCCCGATGAAGGTCACGGCTCTAGCAAGCGCAGTAATCAAGTGTTAGAAATCGGTTACACCCTTGACTTCTTCAAAAAATATTTACAGAATTAGTTTATAAGTCTAAGAGATAGTGATTTCCATCATCTCTTGTTTATGTTTATATTAGATGCAAATTTTTTCATTTTGCTCAAGAAGTCTGATATAAACATTAATCTCTGCTGTAAATTTATTTTGTAAGATCTGTAAAGTAGCTAGAACTCTTGGATAGGTTTTAGCTAAATCTTGGTCATGTGAGCATTGCAAAAATTGGAATAATATAGCGGTTTTTAGTTGACCATATGCAATAAAATCTAAGTTTTTCAAGCATTTCAGAAGCCTAATTCTGCCTATGCTCATGTGAAAACCGCTATATCAAAGATAAGTCTATTTGCTTATCATGCTATTGGGCATATCCAGAAAATCATGCACACATAGCGATACGACAGGTTAAGAAAGTAGATCTTCTGTAGGAAGGAAGAAAAATGATCGGGGCGATCGCCTCCTAAAAGAAAATCATTTAAAAATAAGCGAATTGCTCCTTACAAACTTGAGAAGATGAATGTTGAGGCGATCGCCTATGACCAAATTCAGAGTGCGATTGACATTTTTTGTAAGCAAGTTTATCTATTTTCAACTATCAAACAAATTATCGATATCTCTAGATTGATGAAGAATGCGAACAATTTCAATCCAATCTGTTATAGGTTTGTAGAAGATTATATATGGCTTCACAGGAAAGCTCCGCAATCCTTCGGCGATCTCTTCTCTCATTTTACCCATTGAAGGGAATTGGGCAAGCATAAGAAACTTATCAAAAACTTCTCCTAATAGCTGATCGGCTCTTACGGCATCGTATTGAGCTAGATATACCCAAAGGTCTTCGAGATCCAGATCCGCTTGTCTAGAAATTTTAAATCGATTCATGCTTCTGCTTTTTTAAACGATTTTGACCGCGAGTTTTAATGTTTGTTAGGAGTTTTGGTAATGTATGGTCATCATATTCGGTGTAATCTCCCTTGTTTAGCTGAGAAATACCTAAGTCAATTTCTTGTTTTAGGGTTGTGAGCTTTAAGTCACGAAGTTCCGTTTCAACTTTTTGAATGCGATCGCATATATCTTGAAACGCTTGAGCGTCTTGGACAACAACTTCAGCTTTTCCATTAACAGTTAGCACCAGAGGAGACTGTGTTGCTTTGATGCGGTCGATAAATTCTTTGGCGTTACGCTTAAAGTCGCTTAGAGAATGAATGTTTTTTAGCTCGATCATGGTTGTCAAAGCACTTAATTTAGATCTAATTTAATGATATCTTATTCTAGCAATTACTAATCAAAGTGCGATCGCTCCTCATATCGAAATATCAGGACTCAATAGCGAATTGCCCCTTACAAACTTGAAAAGATGATTGTTGAGGCGATCGATGGTACAGCCTCTTGAGGGATTAAGGGGTACACCTAGTGAAGAGCAAACATAGCAAGAGCAAGCGCTAGCGTGTATTACTTAAAGCCTCAATAGGCTGTAACACTACATGAAAGCATTATATATTTCGATATAATGAATATATTAATTGGGCTAAGTTGATATATGACAATCGCAACCGACCGACCAATTCAACAGAAAGCACTCAACTTTGACGAGTTTCTCGTCCGTTATCGTGACGATAACCGTTATGAACTTATTGATGGAGATGTATTTGACTTGGAACCAACAGGCTTGCATGAAGAGGTTGCAGCCTTCATTACCACAAAGGTATGCGTTCAGATCGATCAAATGGGATTGCCTTGGTTTGTGCTTCAGCGAGGACTCATTCGTCCTGCTAACATTGGAATGACTGCATTTCGACCTGATGTGGCAGTTATTGATCGCCATGAGCTTTCCAAAGAACCAATTTGGAGTGAGCAGTCAATTCTGACCTTAGGCAGTTCAATTAAATTTGTGGCGGAAGTCGTGAGTAGCAACTGGCAAAATGATTATGCCCGTAAAGTTGAAGACTACGCAACTCTAGGCATTCCCGAATATTGGATTGCTGACTACGCTGGATTGGGAGGTATTCGACATATTGGGAAGTCTAAGCAACCTACTCTCTCTATCTGCACGCTAGCAAATGGGGAATATGAAATTCAGCAATTACGAGGCAATCAGATGGTTGTTTCGATTACTTTCCCTAGCCTAAAATTGACTGCCGCCGAAATTTTGAAGACTTTTTAAATAGCGATCGCCTCTTACAAACTTGAGAAAATGATTGTTGAGGCGATCATTGATAAGTGGCTCAAAGAGCTAATAAAGTCTCAAGCCTCAGGAGTCTACATCTAGACGATTAAATAGAGCTAAAATGTTGACAGCTTATTTTGAAAATTGGAGTCCTCTGATGCCTCAAACTTTGAAAGCAATTTACCGTAGTGGGACATTCATTCTTCAGACAGCTTGTAATTTGCCTGAAGGAGTTGAAGTTCAGCTTTTTGTGCAATCGCCCCAAGTTACTCCACCCCAGATTACTGACATTACTGCGAGGAAAACTTTTCTAGGTC
Source organism: Pseudanabaena sp. CAN_BIN31 (assembly GCA_026785865.1). GTDB lineage: Bacteria > Cyanobacteriota > Cyanobacteriia > Pseudanabaenales > Pseudanabaenaceae > Pseudanabaena. The sequence goes on along the minus strand of JAJAZG010000320.1, from coordinate 6,464 downwards.
TGCTTGTTGAACGAATGCAACAAAACCCTATTCCCCATAATGCTCCTCAATTTACACGGGATATGTTGCATGAACGCAGTTGATACAAACATTCTAATCTACGTCAACGATCCGCGCGATCGCGCTAAACAGGCAGTAGCAGCTTCTTTAATGTCCACCTTGACAGACGGAGTTTTAGTCTGGCAGGTTGCTTGCGAGTATTTAGCGGCAAGTCGTAAGTTAGAGCAATTAGGATATGACAGAAAACAGGCATATCAATACATTCGAGACTTACAGCAGGTTTGGTACACTGCTTTGCCAACTTGGACTGTTATTGATCGCGCTGAAGACCTGATGAACCGTTTTAGTCTGTCCCACTGGGATTCGATGATAGTTGCAGCCTGTTTGGAGGCGAATGTTCAAATTCTCTACACGGAAGATTTTGGGTACTCAGCCATTGATGGTCTAAAAATTGTCAATCCTTTCTAAGCACCTTGACCAACCGCAGCATAACAATGCGGGAGATTAAGCAAGCAAAAATAGTTGAATTCGTTGATAAGTTGGGAGTTGAGGCGATCGCCTTCTAAAAGAAAATCATTTAAAAATAAGCGAATCGCCCTTTACAAACTTGAGAAGATGATTGTTGGGGCGATCGCCTTCTAAAACACATCAAGTCACTTGAAAATATTTGTAGCTGAATGAAATTGCGATCTCATCCACTAGCTATCAAGTTGTCGGGCTAACACACCAATTAAGTGATTAGAACATCCCGCACAAGGTGATTAGCCAGAAAGTTTCCGTATAACATTCTATACAGGGAAGATAGCTAGAAACTTTACTTTCAGACTATCTGCCTTATAGTTTTATTAGACGGCGACTTTCACTCTAACAACTAATTGGGCAGCTTAGGTTTTCGGTGAAGACAACAGCGAAAGGTTATTTGTTGTTAGCTCAGAATTCAGCTAGTCTGGCACAATAAAGAACAAGGTAAGTAAAATTAATCTGGTCAATTATCTAGGACAGCAACCAAATATGAGTGATGAATCAAGCCAAGGCGTTGAGGTGATTTCTGCGATAACTCATACACTAGGAGATATCGCAGGCGGAATAAGCAGTATTCCCTTGCCTCCAATGGTTAAAAAAAGTGTTTTGAAGGCACTTGGCACTTTGATAACTAGTGCTGTAGATGTTCCAGCAGCATGGCTAGAATCCAAATCACAAGCAATACGTGATGAGACTACAGGTAGATCACTATTTGCATCTGAAGCTGCCAAAGCAGCAGCAAGAAAATTTGCTTCTGATGAGCAATTGATCGAACGCGCAGTAGATCACTTTGGAGCAAGAATTATCAAAGAGCAGCGAAACAGGGAAGTAATTGCTCAAGCCGTTGTAAAAGAGTTGGGTTCTGCCCCTCCAACAGAAGACACAAATCAAGAAATTGATGAAGACTGGCTAGATATGTTTTCGCGTATAGCTGAGAAGCGATCAAATCAAGATATGCAGCGATATCTTGCAAAACTTTTGGCTGGGGAGATAAGAAAACCAGGTAGTTTTGCGCCATCAACCGTTGAGGTTTTATCAAAGTTAACGCCAGATTTAGCTAGGATTTTTCAGAATTTTTGTAATATCAGCATAGTAGTAGCCTCTGCCGTTGATGGCTTTACAGTTTATTTAGCAGATGAATATCCTTTTGTCTTAGTCGAACCTTACGGAGAACCCGGTCAAAATGCTCTTGCAGATCTTGGTTTTACCTATAATGTAATCACACAGTTACAAGACGCGGGCTTAGTTCAATATGATCTTTCAGCTTGGCGAGAATTGCCTGCACTGAGCTTTGCATTACCTATTGAAATTGGAGGAACTATATTAAGTTTCGCTACTCTAGAGCAATTTCCGCAAGAATCTATTCAGAACAGAAGGAGATTAAAAGTAATTAATTTCACTACTGCTGGAGTGCAAGTTAGGCGTATCGTCGATAAAACCCCAAATGAGCAGTATGTTCGGAAAGTTAAAGAATGGGTCATCTTAAGCTATGAACTATGACCATAAAGACTTGCAGCCCAATAAATCAAATGAGGCGGACGGAATAAAAACAATTGGTGTTTAGCAGAGATTATCAACCGCCGCTGATTTGAAACGTTATGCCGAAGGCGATCGCACCGTTGGGGTTATCTATTTCTATTAAAGATTAAGTAAGCAAAAATAGTTGACTTTGTTGTTTAGTTCGGAGATAGCATTGGCGATCGCCCTCTAAAATAAATCAAATCATTCGAGAATATTTGTTGTTGGGTGAAATAGCGATCTGCACAAACTTTATGCAAAATTCTTAGATAAGTAGGACTTGTTGGGAGACTTTTTCAGTAAGCTCTACTTAGTGGTTTACTAGATGCTGCTGAAACTTACTACAAAAGTGACTACATTGTCCTCAACGATAATGAGATCCCTTCACTAACTCAATAAGCAAAGCATTGGGTTTCTTGCTACAATATTTTTACACAGTTCAACTCAGGTGCAATATGTCCCTAATGGTTGCCCCAGAAAAATTTCAATCGACCTCTCCACCTTTTCGTTGGGATGAAGCTGGAGGCATTCGCATAGGTTTGAGCCGCGTAACTCTTGATAGCATACTTACTTCATACCACAACGGCTCCACGCCTGAAGAAATTGCTATTCAGTTTTCAGTTCTTAGCTTAGAAGATATATATAGTTCCATTGCATATTATTTAAATCATCGACAGGAAGTTGATAGCTATTTGGAGCAACGCAACCAACAATCTCAGCAATTGAGACAACAACTCACTCAAAAACACAACTTAGTTGATCTTAGACAGCGCTTGCTTACTCGTTATCAGTCGAAAGAGGAGTCGAGGTAAATTGCGCCTTCTAACTGATGAAAATTTTAATGGAAACATATTGCGTGGTCTGATGAGACGCTTACCTGAATTGGATATAGTTCGCGCCCAAGATGTAGGGCTGATGAACACCAACGATCCAGATATTTTGGAATGGGCAGCTAGCGAAGGACGAATCTTGCTTACCCATGACGTAGCAACTATTACGATGTATGCATATGAGCGTGTTAATCGGGGACTAGCGATGATTGGAGTTGTTGAGGTGACTGCAAAAGCACCAATAGGTAACATCATTGATGATTTAGAACTATTTATCTGTTGTAGTGATCCTGAAGAATATGAAGGTCAAGTTCTTTTCATTCCTTTCTCTTGATATAGTTACTCCACATTCTAGCCACAGTAAAAGCCTAACAATGCGTTGCAGCCGACTCTGCAATGCGATTCTCTAAATTCAAGGTTAGTTTGTAGCGGCTCAACTTTGCCGTTATGCCAGACTGATAGATTCGCTTAAGTTGAGGCGATCGCACCATAAATCATCTCCTCAAAAAGCGCCGCATTGCAGCGCTTTTTGAGAAAATATTAAGCACAAAGAGTTAAAATCTGGGCGACAACTTTGGGCGTAACATCTTGATGCTCACCAAGAGCGACAAAACCACGCTTCTCAAAGCGATCGCTAATTAACGGAATTACATCTAGTCCCACGCCATAATCTGAGAGCTTAGTGCGAACACCAACAGCCTCAAAAAAGTCGCGGGTTTTGGCGATCGCCTGATCGATCCGTTGTTCTTCCGTGCCATCGACCAAGCCCCAAACGCGATCGGCATATTGCAAGAGCTTCTCACGTTTGCGATCGCGTCTCACGGTCATCGTATTTGGCAAAACGATCGCCAAAGTCTGAGCATGATCGATGCCATGCAATGCCGTCAACTCATGCCCGATCATATGTGTTGTCCAATCTTGAGGGACACCGACACCAATCAATCCATTTAACGCCAGCGTCGCACACCACATCACATTGGCACGGGCATCGTAATCATGGATATCAGCTATGGTTTTAGGACCCTCTTCGATCAAAGTTTTGAGAATGGATTCAGCCATCCGATCTTGCAATGGTGCATTGACAGGATAGGTTAAATACTGTTCCATTACATGAGTGTAAGCATCGACAATTCCATTACTGACTTGACGCATCGGTAGAGAGTAAGTCGTCTCAGGATCTAATACCGAGAATTTAGGAAATACAAAGGGGCTAGAGAAAAACAACTTCTCCTTGGTTTCCCATTTGGTGACTACAGAAGCCGTATTCATTTCTGAACCAGTGGCAGGTAAAGTCAACACTGCACCAAATGGAAGCGCTGATTTTACTGGTGTTTGTTTAGCCAGAATATCCCAAGGATCGCCTTCAAAATTCACAGCTGCCGCAATAAATTTTGTACCATCAACGACAGAGCCACCACCCACTGCCAGCAAAAAATTAATCCCTTCAGCACGAATTAATTCCACCGCTTTCAGCAAAGTTTCTAGATGTGGATTTGCTTCAACTCCACCAAATTCTAGAAAATCACGACCTGTAAGGGCAGCTTTTACTTGCTCGTAAACTCCATTGGTTTTGATGCTGCCGCCGCCATAGATGACAAGGATTTTCGCATCCGTAGGAATTTCTGTCGCAATATTCGCAATTTGACCTTTGCCAAATAAAATCTTAACTGGATTATAAAAAGCAAAATTTTGCATGATTAACTCAATATAGAAAATGTGTAGAGTTTGCTAGGCAGCTTGTAAGAATAAGTTACTCACAATGGCAATTTTCGATAGCCTTAACAAGGGGCTTAAGCCCCTTGCCTGTTCAAGTTGTTTCTACGAGATACTAAGCAAACTCCATACACTATAACTAAAATGTTAAATCGTCCGATCGCGAGCCAGAGTAGATCATGCCTTTGCTGAAGTTGACGCTAAGTGGTTCACCATCGCGGATGAAGCCTGTAGCATTGTGTACGCCAATCAAAATCGGAATGCCTAGTCTGCGACCAATCACAACCGCGTGGGAATCAAGGCTCGACTCCTCAGTGATCACGGCTGATGCTTTGCGAATTACATCAATATAATCAACATCGGTGCGATCGATTACTAAAATCTCACCTTCATTAAAGTCGCGCACATCGAGATGATGGAAAGCAACCCTAGCGCGACCATGGACAATGCCAGAGCCAATACTCAAGCCTTTACCAACTACCGACGAAACAAATTCAACCTTAATTAAATCAGTCGAACCTGAAACATCTTGCAGAGTTCCTGCCGACATCACCACGAGATCGCCTGCGGCAAGCAATTTCATTTCTTGAGCAAGATTAAGCGCGGCTTCAAAGTTTTGACGCGCCGATGGCAACGAGACTAAAACCATTGGCTGCACACCCCAAACCATTTGTAAGCGCCGCGCCACTTGGACATTGGGCGTGACGGCTAAGATTGGAATCGGTGGGCGGAATTTACTGACGTTGCGAGCAGTAGAACCAGTTTTAGTGAGGGTAACGATCGCGGCTGCATTTAGTTGCATCGCAATATTGCCGACCGCCTGACTGATCGCATTAGGCACAGCGCGACCCATGCTTTTAATGGGTTGCATTTGCAGATCCTGTTCGCGCTCAATCCGCACCGCGATTCTTGCCATTGTTTCCACTGCCAAGATCGGATATTTACCGACCGCAGTTTCATTTGAGAGCATGACCGCATCAGTTCCATCGATGATCGCATTAGCTACGTCCGAAATTTCGGCGCGAGTTGCACGGGGGCTGCTGACCATGCTATCGAGCATTTGGGTCGCGGTAATGACGGGAATACCGAGACGATTGGCGGTTTTAATTAATTGCTTTTGGGCGATCGGCACATCTTCGGCAGGGATTTCCACACCAAGATCGCCCCGCGCTACCATCACACCATCGCAAACCGAGAGAATCGCTTCCATATTAGCGATCGCTTCATGTTTCTCAATTTTGGCAATAATACTAGCATGGCGACCTGAAGCCGTAATCAAATCCTTAACTTCAAGAACATCTTCAGGGGTGCAAACAAAACTTAGAGCAACCCAGTCCACACCCTCAGATAGACCGAAACGCAAATCTTCGCGATCCTTTTCGGTGACAGCACTAACCAGTAAATGCACGTTCGGGAAATTTACACCTTTATTGTTAGAAAGGACTCCCCCGATAACCACAGAACAATAAAGATCGCCTAATTCGACATTTACATCTTTGACGACCATTTCTACTTTGCCGTCATCCAGCATGATCACTGCGCCAATTGGCACTTCTTCAGCAAGGGTGTCATAAGTAATGCAGCTAATTTGAGAATTTCCGTCAACTTTGCGGCTAGTCAGCGTAAATTTGTCACCTTTTTCTAAAGTAATCGGTCCATCTTTAAATACACCTAATCGAATTTTTGGTCCTTGCAAATCCTGCAAAATGCCGACAGGTTGATTTAGTTCGCTAGATACTTGGCGAATATTACAAATGCTGCGATGGTGATCGGCATGAGTGCCGTGGGAAAAGTTGAGGCGAAAAGTACTTGCGCCTGCTTCAATAAGCTGGCGAATCATATCGGGGCTGCTGGTCGCAGGCCCGATAGTAGCAACAATTT
>JAJAZG010000319.1 GCA_026785865.1 Pseudanabaena sp. CAN_BIN31 | reverse complement strand
CGTACTTCATATCCTTCTAGAATACTATTCTTTACTTGCCTAAATTCTGTTTTGATTGTTGAAAGTTCCTCGCTGCTGTATCTTACTAAGGCTTGCGAGATTCTTGGTTCTAATCCATTGATCTTCGCGTACAGCGCTACTTTTGATACTCCGACTACTTTCTCATAGCCTCGATATGCTGCTCCTACTGATGGATATATGCCGCAGACTACTAAACTCATTAATCCCACCACGTTTGAAAACATTAGCTTTTTCGTGTATTGCACTTGGGCGCGTATCTTCAAACAATTTTTCTAGTTGCTCTGGCGCAAAGCTCCGTTCCATAATTGCCCTCACCATCACCGTCACTGGTGTCTGCTCTATAAATCTTTCAAAAATCTTACTAAGGGACATGCGGCTTAATAAAGTACCAATTTGCTGATGTTAAACGGCTGTGCCGTCGTCAAATAATTGGTACTTTATTTTCGCGCTCGTCCCTAATCATTTTCTATTCTCTCTTAGCAATTGTTTTTAGCTCTTGACTTGGATTATACTGGAACCCTGCTTTCATTCATTGCGATTTCACTAAATCTCACCTTAACAGGGATAGCACAATACACTTGAAGTTCTTCAGTCTCTCGAACTATTTGAGCATACTCAACTTCTACCGCATCACGATTTATTTCGATGTAGGATAGAGCCGCATTAATTTGCTCATCCGTAAGTTCAAACAAACCTTGGATAAACTTAGCAGGATATTGAGACTTTACATAGTCCATCACATCATAAAGAGTAATCCGAGTACCAGATATTGTTAGCCCTCTCTCAGTGAGGATAATCGTTACTTTTACATTAGATTGAGAAATCATATCCATAGCCTCCTACGGTCTAGATCCACACTACATTTATTCTCAAAGTAATCGCAAGTTTAAACTGAATTCTGATAACACATCTTCAGATCCTAACTCACGTTAACTTTCTGTCGCAAAGGGATTTTAATCAAAAATTCAGTCCCTTGATTAGGCGTAGAATGACACTCCAAAATCCCCTTATGCTGTTCTACAATAATTTTATAGCTAATGGACATACCTAAGCCCGTTCCCTTACCTACAGGCTTAGTTGTAAAGAAGGGGTCAAAGATCTTTTGCCTTACTTGCTCCGTCATCCCAACGCCATTATCGGCGACGATAATTTGAACCCAATCAGCCTCTATCGTAGTACAAATCCGAATTTGGCGATCGCGGAACTCACAAGAGGTTTCATCAGAATGAATATCAACTTCTTCTAAGGCATCTATAGCATTGTTCAAAATATTTAGGAAAACCTGATTAAGCGCACCAGCATAGCACTCCACTAAAGGCAAATCGCCATATTCTTTCAGTATTTGAATCTCAGGCATATTATCTTTCGACTTAATATAATACTGGACAATTAGCAGCGTACTATTAATTCCTTCGTGAATATCAACTAGCTTGAAATCATCCTCATCCATTCGCGAGAAATTACGCAGCAAAGATACAATCTGGCAAATGCGTTCACTGCCAGAATTGATAGACTTCAATGTCTTGGGTAAATCTTTCTGGATAAAATCTATATTAAATTCATTAAATGCATCTTGAAGTTCAGTAACTGGTTCAGGATAATGTTTTTGATAGATTTTTACCAAGTCTAATAGACTATTGCTGTATTCCTGAACATATTTAATATTCCCATGAATGAAAGTGATCGGGTTATTAATCTCATGGGCAATTCCTGCTACCAAAAGACCAAGGCTAGACATTTTCTCGCTTTGAACCATTTGGATTTGGTTTAGCTTCAATTCCTGCATGGCTAGTTCCAGATCTTTAGCCTTCTGTTTAAGAGAGTTTTCTGACTGACCAAGATCTTCATTAATTTTTTTTAACTTCAACTGATCGTCTAGCCGTTCTTTTTCTAATCTGCGACGACGGATAAAATATTGATTGACTACTACTAAAATGATTAACCAAGCAATAATTAAAATAATCAAACTCACTAAGCTGAATAAGCTTGACCAAGAAAGCATAGAACCATATACAGAAAGATTGAACTGTACTCTCTTTTGTAAAGCCATATCTGTTTGCTTCATTCCCTCACTATAGACCTGCTTCTGCCCCTCATAAGCTGAACTAAACAAAATAGATAGAGCTTTATCCTTGTTACCTTGCCGAATTAATTGGAAAGCCTCATTTTCCATATCCACCAATTTGAGATTGGCGAGATCAGTCTGTATTGCATAGTCTGTATAGGCTTCTGGAGCCATCTTGATTGTTTGTTTGATCGTAGCATCTAGCTTAGGTTCAAAACTGCGGTAGCGTCTTTCCCACTGTAAATCTCCTGTTGATGCTGCCATGCGTGCCGACATGGTGAGAACTTCGTCAAGATAGGTAATCTCATCACTCAAGCGTTGCAATTGAAATTCTGGTATGACGTTGGACTTAAATTCTTGAGAAATATGCCAAGCATTCCAACTTCCTAAGCCCACTAACAACAAGCTGAATGCTACCGCCACACTAAGCAGAGGCATAAAAAACTTATTAGTGAAGTAATTTAGTTTGCGAATGTGAAGCTTCATAAATAAATTACTCCATTCTTCTAGTTGACAAGTGGCATGTATGAGGCTTCGAGTATGCTCAACTAGAAAGAAAGTTGGCTAGGCTATAGTTGCAGATCGCACCAAAATATAAATTATTCAGGATCGCTATGCATATATATACATTAATGAGTGACATTATAACTGTAATGATTAAGTAAGTAGACAAAAGAAACCTTAAAACCCAAAAAGCTGTAGCGCTTGCTGCGTAAGCGCTACAGCTTTTTGGGTTTTGGGTTTAATTATGCTTGCCTACTTAGCACAGGATTATTGCTTCAAAATCATTAGTGGCAAATGTCATAATAGCCATACCACGATATTTTCCCGAAGCCTTGAATCAAGTATATTTTCAATCCGAACACTTACTCTTTGAACCCACCACACCAGATCATGATGCGGTTAATATTGTTTTTGCTTTCCCTAATACCTACACAGTGGGGATTACCAGCTTAGGCTATCAAGGTGTTTGGGCAAACCTTGCCACGCGATCGCAAATTAATGTGAGTCGATGGTTTACCGATGCTCATGAAGATTTACCACGCAAAATTGAGATATTAGGCTTTTCGTTTTCATGGGAACTTGATTATGTAAATATTCTTGCCGCGTTGAAAAAATTTGAGATTCCTATTGATACTTGCGATCGCACCAACGAGCATCCTTTAGTATTCGGTGGGGGGCCAGTCTTAACCGCCAATCCTGAGCCATTTGCCGCATGGTTTGATATTGTCCTGCTCGGCGATGGGGAGGAATTAATTGGGAACTTCTTAAACGCTTATCAAGAAGT
>JAJAZG010000318.1 GCA_026785865.1 Pseudanabaena sp. CAN_BIN31 | reverse complement strand
TTATTGAGTACTACTCACGCCAAGCTTAAGGTTGAAGCACTCAGCTACGGGCTTTGTTGATCTTAAGAGTTGTTATCTTGGACAAGCCGCTTGTAGCTGAACGCCTTCCAACTGGGTAAACTCCCAATTGAGTAAACTCTATTAGGTTCAACTTCACTGCGAATTATGCAGTTAAATATTTCTGTTCCTGTAAACCTCGATTTACACGTTCCTAAGGACTTTGTTCGGGGTTGTCCCCGCAGTGTCCGTATGGATATCGACCATCTGCTTCTAGCGATCGAGGCGCTGGATCTAGAAGCAGTTGAGGTAATGCTGGTCTTAATCGAGCAGTTAGGTTTAGAAAAGACGATTCCTAGTCGTGTAGCTTTTTGGCGACTGCGGAATACTAATCCGCTTCGACGCAATTATCAGCGTGCTAGCCTTAGCTGGGATGAGTTAAAGGCTTTAGTGAAGATGGTCTGCACGATCGCCAAGCAATTAGATACGGGTTTACGAATGCTGCTGAGTACTCATCAACAAATGATTGAGGGCAAGATCGAGGCACTAGGTTTACAGCAAAATCAAGCTTATTTAGAAAATTACATTGATCGCTTTACGTCTTTATATATCGGGCGGATGCGATCGCCTTCACCCTTAAATAAAGAAGAAATTCGCGAGCTTGCCTTGCAATTGTTAACGCGAATATTGTTATGTAGCGGTGTCGCTGGTGAGTTTCGTCTGTGGAATAGTCTGTTTGATGGAGCGATCGCCTAATGATTCAGCGTAGCTATAGTTCGCCAAGTTGTACTTTGCTGATCGAGGGGATCAGCACGGGCGGCGATGTTCTATCGATTTTGACCAGTTTTGCCTGTCGGTTTAGCCATGAGACTGAGCCAGTTGTGGGTGGTCTTGATCTGCTTAGTGCTTTAGTTAAGGTTGTGGGCGCGTATGCTCAAGCTTTAAAGAGTAATACATTGGTCGCAATTCCTGAAAAGCAGGTGCGCCTAGATCCAGAGGGCAAACATCTGCATCTTCTCTCGGTGTTGCTAAATGAAGCCGATGCCCATAGCCCTAAACAGTTACAAATTAAATTAAATACGATCCAGCTTTTTGATTTGATGGAAAGTCTAGATCGTCTCTGTTGCGATCCCACAACTTTGCCCGACTTGAAACTGGTGACGCAAATTTCTGACTATCGATCGCAGTCTCAGTTAAATAGTCAGGCCATACCAGCGATCGCTGGGGTGATTAGTTTAGCGATCGCGGCTACAGTTTTGTATTTTATCCCCATACCAAAACCACAACCGAAGCCAGCCCAGACGGTTCCTGTGCCAACTAAACCACTGCCCAAAGTCTCAACTCCACCGATACCATCGGCAAGTCCTGAGAGTTCACCAATTCCTAGCGCCAGTCCAAATTAAAGAAAGAGATGTGCATTGCACATCTCTTTCTTTGTTTCCGTAACTTTCATGGTTGTCCCTGCAATAATGGGGACTTGGTTGACTTGGAGTTGAATGTGCATATATTGGGGGGTGTAGCGATCATATTTACTTGTTCCTTCTACGGTTTACCTGTCTGATGTTCGGTCATATACTTTTTGAGCACTGTATTAATCAAAGTTTGATAGCCTCTTGGAACTTGTTGTTTGTACCACGCTAGGATGGTGGGATCGATTCTGAGGGTTACGGGAACTTTGAGAGGGGGAATGTTGAGGGTTGCTTCTTGCCAAAAGTCACTATCTGTAGATGGTGCATCTGTGTAGTCAATATCAGATTCCTGCATCTGTCCAAGGATTTTCAGTTGTTCTTCTCTCGATATAGCCATGATAAATTCTCCTTTCTTCTTGATTGGCGCGTCTAACTGAGATAAGGCGTATTTTTTGTTCTCGGATGGTATAGACGGCGAGGAGAACAAATTCTTCTAATACGCCAATGGCAATAAAGCGATTTTCACCATAATCTTTGCGGAGATCGGGTTTTGAGAGCCAGATTCCTGAAAAGATCTCTTTGGCAAATTCAAAGTCAATGTCATGCTTTGCAATATTGTTGTTGTTTTTGTCGCTGTCCCATTCAAAGTCCATGCGGCTAATATATGTCAATACATCTTGTATTATTTGATTAAACTACAGAAAATCTTTACTAAACTTTTTCCTTGCTTCAAATCCGCACATCGATGGCAACTCATCGATCGCTGATTATTTTTGATTGATATTGCGATCGCTAAAAACAAAATGAAAATTTTGTGGCAATCAGAGAGCAACTAAATTATAAATTATCTAGATATTTGTCAGGAAATCACTTGGGGTAATAATTTTAATGTTTCTAAAAGGATTGAGGACTAATAAATCCTGATCTCCAGTAATGATCAGGTCGGCGTTGCTATTTACAGCAAGCTCTAGGAATTTATCATCTTTGCGATCGCGACAAGCTTGGATAGTCTCTTGGATTTCTACTATCTCTGCATCGGCAAAAAATTTAGAAATAAACTGAACACGTTCTTCTATGGAGAAGTATTTCTCGAATTTCTTGCGCCCTAGCACTTCATCTAAATGAACTACCCCACCCTGCTACGCGAGGATGGGGTTTCTAAATTCCCATCGAGCAAGGAGTGTTTTTTACGCTTCGCCGAGCCAAGTTGCGCCATCCCGCCACAAAAAGCAGGGGATGGAGTAGAGCTAGGCTCTCCACGTTTGACGATGCTCGTTCCGAACACCGTAGAATCATATAAAACCCAGTTGAGCATGACTTGCGCCGCCGCCACATCACGATCTGCTGTGTAGCCACATGGCAAACAAGTATGCACACGCTCACTGAGTTCTTT
>JAJAZG010000317.1 GCA_026785865.1 Pseudanabaena sp. CAN_BIN31 | reverse complement strand
TTCTCAAACTGAATGATCGCAGTTGGGAAGTGATGCGAAATCAGCGTAATGTGCTATTACCAATTGAACATGATGCGAATCCTGCGCCTGTCACTGAACACGAAAGTGCCAAAGAAAGACCTGTTGATGTGAACATTCTCTTTGAAAGATTGCGCTTACTACGCAAAAATCTAGCTGATGAACAGAAAGTCCCGCCCTATGTAATTTTTAGTAATGCCACTCTCAATCAAATGGCAGATCAGCAACCAACAACTCATCGGGATTTTGAGAAACTATCAGGAGTTGGCGCGAAGAAATTGGAACAATATGCCGATGATTTTATTGGCATTATTCTTGAACATCATCAACAATATCCACCTGCGGAACCGACTGAATCTAGTTCATCCAAAGTTAAGCAAGAATCTGTTACTTCAAAATCAAAACTATCCAAAGAAAGTACGCAGCGCGAAACCTTAACCATGTATGAGAATGGCTTAGATATCGATGAAATTGCCCGCGATCGCCATCTCAAACCCGCGACAATTTGGACGCATCTAGTGCAATTAGTTGAGTCTGGCTATGCGATTAATTGCGATCGCCTTGTGCTACCAGAGCGACAATCGGTAATTTATGAAGCATTAGAAGCGATCGGTGGTGATTCTCTCCGCAATCTTTTTGATCATTTGCGCGAAGAATATACTTATGATGAAATTAAAATAATTCGCGCTATCTGGCAAAACGAAAAAGAGCCTTTGTAGTTTAGAGAAATGCGATCGCATATCACCATCAAAATAAGGGCGATCGCATAGCTACCAGATAGTTTGAACTGAGTACTGCGCGATCGCACTATCTACCGTTACTAGAGGAAAATCTTCGACAAGGCTTTGAGCAATCAATAAGCGATCAATAAGCGATAGTTTGCCAGTGCCGACTTTAATCATAATTTCCCAAGCGCTGACAACGCTAAGGTAAATATCATTGTCTGGATTGGCAATAATATTTTTGGCAGTTACGGATATTTGCGGATCGTCGGCAACCCACCAAAGAAACGTATGGGTATCAAGTAATACTTTCATGATCTTTAACAAAGAAAGTCAGTAAGAATATCATCGGGCATTGGTGCGTTAAAGTCGGGAGCAATAAAGATTTTGCCTTTGTCTTGCCCTGCTACGCGAGGTTGGCGTTTTCGTTGGCTGGGTGTAATTGTGGCGACTGCTATGCCATTTTCACAGATAATGATTTCTTCGCCAAGCAGAACTCGTCCCATTAGTTGGGAAAATTGTTGACTGGCTTCGGGGATGGTGACGGTGATGGTCATAGGTTTGTGAGTAGAGATCGCTTAGCAAAAGATAAGGAGTAAACAATGCAATATCTTACATAATAGGAAAAAATCAAACAGGTTGCTCTTCGTGTTCGCGATCGCCTGTCTATCACCATCAAAATAACGGCGATCGCCTCAGATCAAAGCAAAAGTTTCGATCAGAAAAAGCCTGATAAGTCAATGTTATAGGGCTTTAAGAAATCTCGACTAACTTACCTTCGATAAACTTATGCAAAATACTAGCAATAAATGATGGATAGGGAAGTCCTTCTGCTAAGGCGCGTTTTTATAGCAATCTCAGATCTTTCTCGGATACTGAAATGCTGATAGTACTACTTTGAGAAAAGGTTGCGGAGGCAATCTTTCTGTGTTGCTCTAGCTCTTCTTGCCAGTTTGCTGATCTAGTCAGTTGACCTAATTCAAAAGCATCTAATATCTCTTGCTCTTCTGAATCTAGTTTATTCATGGGGATCACCTAAGTATTTTTTAGTAGCTTTTCGGTTTGGGTTTTAGATTTTGCGCGATCGCAATTTCTAAAAATACAATCTCACTAACGCGAGATCGCATATCACCATCAAAATAACTGCGATCGCATGGCGTAGTGTACATATTGTATTTCGAGCGATCGCACAGCTTTAGCTCAATTTGTTTGATTAGGCTATAATCAGAAAAAATCTACCTTTAAATCTATTTTTCTAGGATTGCTTATGTCTCCATCTAAGGTTGAAGAGCGTCTGTCAAAACTTGAAGCTGAAGTTACACAGTTGAAACTATCTTTATCAGCTAGTCCAGAGACTATTAAGCCTTGGTGGGAAAGTATTGTTGGTGTATTTGCTGACGATGCTGATTTTGAAGAGGCGATCGCGATCGGTAGGGAATATCGTCGATCTTATAAGGATTTATTTGATGGCTCTGAGGTCGAGTAATATATCTAATTTTAAGAATATTGCTAATTCACAAGTGGAAGATTGGACAAGTTAGATGATCGTCTTTTACCATCAAAATAACTGCGATCGCCTCAGAGCATGGTACAAACATTAACCGCTAACTAATTCTTGAAAGCGATCGCTGTCTCTAATTCCATCAAACTCAGGATCTCTGTTTGCCCGTTTTTTAGTCTCATCAGGTTCTTGAGCGATCGCTAGAGCTAGAGGTTTTATGGAGTCGTCAATATTTTTTTGCAGAGCATAGCAGCAAGCTTTACCGTAGAGAGCGTTAACATGGTTAGGATTAGTTTGTAAGATTCCATCACAAACTTCTATACCTTCTGCATATCGTCCCATCCAAGCAAACAAAATACCACGACAAATTAGGTTTTGCAAATCATTGGGATCTAATTCTATAGCTTGGTTGAAGTCAGTTAGAGCCTTGTCATATTGTCCAAGTCTTGTCAAAGAAATACCTCGACCAAGAAAAGCTTTGTGGTCGTCAGGTTTGATTTGGAGGGCGCGGTCATAGGCGGCGATCGCTTCTTCATTTCTTCCTAAATTATATAGCGCACTTCCTCGGGTGTTCCATGCTTCGTGGAAGTCAGGTTTGATTTGGAGGGCGCGGTCATAGGC
>JAJAZG010000316.1 GCA_026785865.1 Pseudanabaena sp. CAN_BIN31 | reverse complement strand
TTTATGAAGGCAGCGCTTTTACTACTCCCTTCCCAGTATAAAAATACACATTAACACCCAAGAATTAGCGTTGCGGCGCTCTGCGCCGCAACGTCTAATCTTTCACTGGGAAGGGAGTAAGTGTTAAAATTGTTGAAGATTAATAAAATTTACTGCAAAGTTTTTATAAAGCTAGCCCTAATATCTCACCAATTTTATGATTATTGCGATTCCAGAACCACTTAAAACTATCACGACTTTTGCTCATCCTATTTTGATGACGCTTACGCTGATCTTGGCGGTTTACGCAGGTTATGTCGGCTGGCAATATCGGAGAATTCGTAGTACCGAAGGCGAAGAGAAAAAAACCCTAATCGCCAAACGTTATAACCTTTTACATCACAACCTTGGGTCTATATTTTTGGTGTTGATGGTGGCGGGTATGGTCGGTGGCATGGCTGTAACTTATAACAATAATGGCAAGCTATTTGTCGGGGCGCATCTCATCGCAGGTTTGGGCTTAGCCTTTTTAGCGGCTTTGTCGGCGGCTCTAGCTCCTTTGCTACAACGTGGCAAAGAATGGGCGCGAGTTACGCATATTACTGTGAATACATTATTGATTGGTGTATTTGCATGGCAAGCTCTAACTGGGTTTGAGATTGTGCAGAGAATTTTGGCGCAAATGTCCAAGGTTTCTTGAGCAGGCAAGCACAAAGAAAATCAAAACTTAAAAACCTGTAACGCACGCGCAGTGTGCGTTACAGGTTTTTAAGTTTTTTAAGATAAAAATTTAACTAAGGCTTCGGCTTTATCCCACGCTGTACCGTTTTTTAGGATTTCAGAAGCAAGTTTGACACCTTCTGCCCAAGTGCTAGCCGCACCACCAATCCGCAGGGCTAAGCCGCTATTGAGGGCGACACAATCAGTTTGAGCTTGGGTTCCTTTTCCTTGCAAAACTGATCGCAAGATCTCGGCATTTTCTTGGACATTGCCACCCTTAAGACTCTCAATTGGTGCGTGAGTTAGCCCTAATTCTTGAGGGGCGATCGCCTCTTCAGTTACCTGACCATTGCTCAAAAATGAGATATCCGTCAAATCGCCCAAACCTGCTTCATCAATACCTTCACGGCTATGTAAAACCACTGCGTGCTGAAGGTCGAGCAAGCGTAAAGCTTCAGCTAGAGTATGCGTTAATTGCTTGTTATAAACACCTAAAACTTGAGCCGTGGGATGGAGTGGATTAACAAGGGGACCAATCAAATTAAAAATAGTGCGAACACCTAAATTTTTGCGGATTGCACCGACAGCTTTCATGGCGGGATGCCAATTAGGAGCAAATAGAAAGGTAATTCCCACAGCAGGTAAAGCCTCGTAAATCTTTTCTGTGGATGTCGCTAGATGAAGCCCGATCGCTTCCAAGACGTCTGCCGAACCAGATTTACTCGAAACCGCTCGATTACCATGTTTCGCTACAGATATCCCCGCCGCCGCCACCACAAAAGCAACAGAAGTAGAAATATTAAAAGTCGATGCACCATCGCCGCCCGTACCGCAGGTATCAAGCAAAGGTTTGGAGCGATCAACGATATTACCAAACTGCTGCTTAAATTTCTGACCTTCACTTTGAGATTGCAACACTTTCGCCATTGCAGCTAATTCTGAAGCTTCAATTCCTTTAAATTGCAAAGCCGTCAAAATTGCCCCCGATAGCTCTGGCGCGATCGCCCCTTCTAGCCAACCATGCATGAGCGATGTCGCTTGCTCACTGGCTAGAGATTGTCGATCAATAAGCTGCTTTAATAGTTGAGACCAATTTTGTTCCATGATTCTATTTAAGATGATACTTTGTATTGCTTGATTTGTATTGATTAAAAGGATACAACTCTTTGCGATCGCATTAAACAATACAAAATTCAGTTATACCGCTTTATTCTTTTTATCAAATAGAACTAGAATAGTTTGGACAATTAATTTCAGGTCGTACCAAATACTCCAGTTCTTACGATATTCAATATCATAGTTAACTACTTCCACAAAAGTTCTCACACTAGATCTGCCATTCACTTGCCACACGCCAGTAATTCCTGGCTTTACATCTAGTCGATTCCATTCGCTATAACGCTCATTATGATATTCAACGTCTAACTCATAGGAATTAATTTCGTTAAATGTGGGGGGGCGAGTGCCGACTAAACTCATGTCACCAATTAAGACATTCCAAAATTGAGGAAGTTCATCAAGACTAGTCTTTCTCAAAAATTTGCCGACTTTAGTCACACGCGGATCGTTAGCATTTTTAAAAAATTTACCACTAGCAGTATCGTCTCCGTCTAAACTTTTTTCTTGTTTACCTGCCTAAATTTGATTTTTAACCTTATTTTTTAGTTGTTCGGCATTTTTTACCATTGATCGAAATTTCCAAATCCGAAATGGCTGACTCAATAGTCCACAACGTATTTGTCCAAACAAAATATTACCTTTGCTTTCTGACATGATGGCGATCGCGATCGGGATCGATAAAATAGCCGTAAGACTTAAGCCAATTAATGAACCAATGATATCAATTAATCTTTTGATTGGACTGCGTACTGAAGGATGTACTGGCACGCTGGGATCAATATCAATAAAGGGAAAT
>JAJAZG010000315.1 GCA_026785865.1 Pseudanabaena sp. CAN_BIN31 | reverse complement strand
TCCTGTGACGATTAGCTCCACCTAAATATTGGTGGCGTGACTCTAAGCGCCGCGCCACCAATACTTGGGTTTTATTATCTATTTTTCAGGAGTATAGCTGTCGTCACTTGCGTTAGGACAAGCCAAAACCCAAAGATTAGACGTTGCGGCGCGGGGCGCCGCAACGTCTAATCTTTCAATGGGAAGAGAATATATATTTTGTTTTCCTTTCTGGTATCTAATTAAAAAACGCTATAGTTCATCGTAATTTTTATGTTTAACGGATTTATTAGCATTGATAAGCCTCCACAAATTACTGCCCATGATTGTGTGAGTAAATTACGAAAGTTACTTAAGCAAAAGAAAATTGGTCATGGCGGTACTCTCGATCCGATGGCTACGGGAGTTTTACCGATCGCCGTCGGTAATGCGACAAGACTTTTAAGATTCCTGCCAGAGGGTAAGGCTTACGAAGCCAAAATTCGGTTTGGAATTGTGACTAATACTGATGACATTACGGGTGAGGTAATCAGCGATCGCCCTTGCCTAAATTTAACCCTCGAAGAAATTAAGAATTTGCTGCCCCTGTTTCAAGGCAAAATTACGCAGCGTCCGCCGGCCTTTAGCGCAATTCAGGTCAATGGTGAACGTCTGTATAATTTGGCGCGGCGCGGTGAAATTGCCGAATCTGATATTCCGATCCGCTCAGTGGAAATTAAGGAAATTAAGGTCTTAAATTGGATTGATGGAGATTATCCCGAACTTGATGTGGCGATCGCTTGCGGGCCAGGGACATATATTCGCTCAATTGCGCGGGATTTAGGCGAAAAGCTTGGCTGTGGCGCAACTTTATCAGGGCTAAGGCGCACTTATAGTAGTGGTTTTGATTTAAGTTCTAGTTTGTCGTTTGAGCAAATTGCGGAGCTTGTGCGATCGCACAAATTCACAGTTCTTGCACCCGATCACGGTTTACATTTTTTACCGATGATCACTTTTGATGAGGATGAGACGACAGGTTGGCGGATGGGACGGATAATTGCGATCCCTGATGATTTTGCGACCTTATGCGAAAAAAATATTTATGTGCGTATATGCGATTGCCATCAAAAATTTTTAGGCGTTAGTGAAGTTATTGAAACTGGGCTTCAACCCATTGTCGTTTTGTATCCCATAAATTAAAAAGTAGAGCGCAAAGCGCCCTACTTTTTCAAAGATAAGGACGCAAAGCGTCCTTTTTTTGAAGATTAGATTTTACTAGTCAATTTAGTTAGCAGTTGATTAGAGCGCTGCAAGAAACCCTTCATGCTGTCAGCATCAAAGCTCTTTTGCGCCATCAATGCGAGGTCATAGACATGGGTACAAATCAAGTTTGCTAAGTCACCCGATTCCGATTTGCCGTCAACCAAAATTTGACTGTTATCGAGATTGATCAGCTTTTCCATCAAAGGATGCGCCGTATTCACCAGCAGCACATGATCTTCAGGGAAACTCACCGTACCTTGTTGCATCAACGCCATCATTTCCTGCATCCGCCGCGCCGATTCGGGTAACAGAATGATCGCAGGTGGCGCAGAAGCCGCATCGTCAGACTTAATCGCATCAGTGCGAATTACCAACTTCGGCTTATTTAACGCAGCACGGAAAATATCTTGAAGATGATCGCTCTTGGTTTTATTGGTGACGGGATCAACAATTTCGGTTTTTGAGTCCTTATCAACGAGGCGATCGTCGATTTCAGCATCTACACGCGCAAATTTAATGTCGTTAAATTCACGCTCAAGGAAGTTGATGAAATGACTATCAATAAACGCATCAAAAGTCAGCACTTCTAAGCCTTGGTTTTTATGCAATTCTACATAAGTACCTTGGGCGATCGGATCGGAAGTATAGAACACTTGATTTTCATGCTCAGCTTTGTTGCGCTCTAGATAGGCTTGCAATGTCGTATAATTTCCACTTTCACTCTTAACTTGATCAGATTCGCTAGTGGTGGAATACACCAAAATCTCTTTGACTTGCTGATAAAATTTATCGCTATTCATCGAGCCGAACTTCATGAAGATGCTGATATCTTGCCAGCACTTCAGAAATTCTTCGCGGGATTCACTGTAGAGCGATGTCAGGCGATCGCCTACTTTTTTAGCAATGAAATCTTGAATCTTGCGAACTTTAGGATCGCCCTGCAAAAAGCTGCGCGATACATTTAGAGGAATATCGGTACTATCGATCGCCCCACGCAAAGGCATCAAGAACTTCGGAATTACATCATCGCAATTGTCGCTGACAAAAACATGATTGCAGAACAACTTGATCTGTCCACGATTAGGATCGATATCCGCTTTCATTTTGGGGAAATAAAGAATTCCCTTAATCACAAATGGATAATCTGTATTTAGATGAATCCAGAACAAAGGATCATCTTGGTAGGGGTAGAGATAGCGATAAAATTCTAGATATTCTTCCTTAGTAACAGACTTAGGCGACCTGTCCCACAGCGCCGTTTGTTTGTTGATGACTTCATCATTCAACTTGATCGGCACGGGCATAAAGTCGCAATAGTTGCGAATCATCCGCTTAATCGATGCTTCTTCAAGATACTCTTCCGCATCTTCTTGCAAAGTTAAGGTGATAGTTGTCCCAAAATTGGCGCGATCGCTATCATCAATCGTAAAAGTAGTCGAGCCATCACAAGACCAATGAACCGCTTCAGACCCTTCTTTATAAGAAAGAGTATCAATTTCGACATTACTCGCCACCATAAATGACGAATAAAAACCTAAACCAAAGTTACCAATGATTTGTTGATCGCCAGTGCCACTGTTGGCATATTTCGTTGCAAATTCTTGAGCGCTCGAAAAAGCAACTTGGTTAATATATTTCTTGACTTCATCCGCCGTCATGCCGATGCCCGTATCGGCGATCGCTAAAGTCTTTTTCTCTTTATCAATCGTGACCGTAATTTCTGGCTCTACTGCGTGATCGGTTTCGCCAGCATAGGACACCATCTTCAGTTTGCTAATCGCATCTACCGCATTAGAAATCAATTCCCGCAAAAAGATATCGCGTTCTGAATACAAAGCTTTCTTGATAATGGGAAAGATATTGTCGGTATGAATGCTGATCGTTCCCTGTTCTTGCATATCGCGCAAAGCTCCTAATTAATTAATGTTACTAAGTATTAACCAAGCCTGATTATACCGAACCAGTAGCAGCACCTAAGCCACCAATATTGTCGCGTTCTCCGTACCTGCAAAGCCAAAAAGGACAAACGGCACTTTTGGAACTCGGATATGTAAAGGTTTGCAAAGTAAAACTGTACATTTTTGTAACTCTAATTGAAAAACCTAATTTTCACCTCTATTGTGATATCTACACTCTTGAATAAAACATTACAGATATGGCGATCGCAACAATTATCTACATATCCGTATCTGTGCTCTTAACAATCAGTGCAGGTATATTTTTCATCAAAACGATCCAGTCATTGATGAACAAAAAACAAACATCAGCTTACAAGCAACAAGATCAAGTGCTATTTTTGCGCCCTAAATCCAACGATCCGCTCGAAATTTCAAACCGCCGCGAAGAAATCATTGCTATGCTAGAACGGCAATTTGCTGGTAGTCCGTCGTCTGACTCCTAGCACTATGAACAGGTAAGAGCAAAGATGACGATTGAATTCTTTATCTCCGCAGGAGAGGCAGACTATGTGGCCCGCCGCAAACAACTGCGAAAACAACGCCGCATTCGCATCTTTCAACGTATTTGGCAATTGACATTTATTACAGGACTGACGGGCGCTATGGTCTGGGTTGCCCTGTTGCCAGAGTGGCAACTACGCAGTGCCACCCAGATTCAAATTGAGGGAAATAGCCTCCTATCCAAGGAAACCATCAAAAAAGCTTTACCGATCCAATATCCCCAGTCAATTTTTCAAATTCAACCGCAAGCGATCGCCACGCAATTAGAAGCCTCGGCCCCAGTTTCTAAAGTTTTAGTTTCGCGTACTATTTTTCCGTCAAAATTAACCATCCAAGTTCAAGAACGCCTGCCGATCGCCAACTCTACACGCAAAGGTCAGCAAGGATTTCTGGATGCCGAAGGCATATGGATGCCCACTAAAGCTTATCCATCAAATATCACAAAACCCAACCTCGTGGTCTTAGAACCAAATGATCGGGCGATCGCGCAGTGGTCAGCGCTCTATCGCCAAGTTAGCCAGAGTCAGGTCAAAATTTCGCAAGTAGACGCGCGCGATGAGTTAAACCTAATTTTGACCACAGAGTTAGGGCTTGTGTATTTTGGAACATACAAACCATCATTATTTACAACACAGCTAGAGACACTTGACAGGTTGCGAACACTGTCCGACAAGGTAAAAACCTTTAAACACATTGACATAAGTCAACCAAGCGACCCAATTTTAGAAATGAATATGCCCCCAAAAGATAAATCTTTGGAAACAAAATTCTAAATTGGCTTTTTAAGGCTATTATTATTCTCTTCTGGTAGGTTTAAGCTGTTACTATGACTCCTGAATCAAATGTGGTTTAGGCTTAGCAAAATCTAGAGAGCATCATCAAAAACGATCCTATTTATGAAATTCCTTGATAATTGACATCTCAAAATGACTGGTCAGATTTGCACTCAAATGGTTCAGAAAATGGAGAAGTAGACTTGCAAATGGATGAACTTTCCGAGTTTTCAAATAACTCTAGATTACACCTAGGTCACTCTCACGATCAGATGAAGCAGCAGTTAGGCGTTGATACAAAAGTGGACAATATCATGTTGGGCAGTGTTGCAAAAATCAAAGTAATTGGTGTTGGTGGCGGCGGCGGCAATGCTGTAAATCGTATGATTGCCAGTGAAGTACTCGGTGTAGAGTTCTGGTCATTTAATACAGATGCTCAAGCACTACTTCAGTCATCCGCTTCTAAACGCTTTCAGATGGGTCAAAAGCTCACCAGAGGTTTAGGTGCTGGTGGTAATCCTGCGATCGGGCAGAAAGCCGCCGAAGAGTCGCGCGATGACATCGCCGCCGCCGTTGAAGGAGCCGATTTAGTATTTATCACCGCAGGTATGGGCGGTGGTACTGGTACTGGGGCAGCTCCAATTATTGCGGAAGTCGCCAAGGAAGCAGGCGCACTGACAGTCGGAATAGTCACCCGCCCTTTTACCTTTGAAGGTCGCCGCCGAGGTCAGCAAGCCGAAGAAGGAATCGCAGGTTTACAGAGTCGGGTTGATACTCTGATTGTGATCCCCAACGACAAGTTGCTATCAGTAATTTCTGAGCAAACCCCAGTCCAAGAAGCTTTTCGGGTTGCCGATGACATTTTGCGCCAAGGCGTACAGGGTATATCGGATATCATCATGATTCCTGGTCTTGTAAATGTGGACTTTGCTGATATTCGCGCCATCATGGCAGATGCAGGCTCAGCGATGATGGGCATTGGTATTGGCTCAGGCAAGTCAAGAGCTAGAGAAGCCGCCATGACCGCTATTTCTTCGCCTTTGCTCGAAACCTCAGTCGAAGGCGCAAGTGGTGTTGTCTTTAATATTACAGGTGGCGAAGATATGACCCTTCATGAGGTCAATGCTGCGGCTGAGACAATTTATGAAGTTGTCGATCAAAATGCCAATATTAT
>JAJAZG010000314.1 GCA_026785865.1 Pseudanabaena sp. CAN_BIN31 | reverse complement strand
GAACGAGAATACAGTTCTTAAAGTACCAACGAAGATGGTGCTTCCAGATGTGTTGTTAGGATTGAAGATAAACTGAACATCAGGAGTAATACGGATGTTGCTGGTTACTGGGAAGTTGTAGAAGGCTTCCAAGTTGGTTTGAGTTGCGTTGCCAACATTACCATCAATGAAAGGTTGACCAACAGCAATTGCCGCCATTGCACCTTCCTTGAATAAGTCAGGGAATGCAATACCTGCCATCCAAGTTTGAGGGCTTAGATTACGTGCTGTGGTTGTGTTGCCATTACGGAATAGCCCACCTGTATAGCTAGTAGAGGTAACAGCATTAGCACCACGGTTATCGATTGTTCCGACTCCATAGCGACCAAATACAGCAAGGCTCTTAGCAAACTTCCACTCAACGTTCACACCAGCAGCATTAATGTTGGAGTTGTTTACAGCACCGTTAGTGTATTGAAACTTGATGGCAAAAGTCTTGTCACCAGCAGCATTCCTAGGAGCAAATTCCAACTCACCAGTCGCTTGTTAAGCATCACCAAATAGACCTGCATTAACGACACCACTCGTAGCAGCAAGATTAGTAGGACTGCTAGCATTACCTGCTAGATAAAGACCACGAAAGCTTAAAGCACCCTTACCAGGATTGAAATCAAATGCAGCACCTGCACCACCTGTTTGCCCATTCACCAGAACCATCAGAGGGTTGTTAATGAAGAAAGTGGAAGCAAAATCAACGGCTTCGTTGTTAGCGTAGCTATTGGTGTCAATGTGATCATAAGCATGCATCACGGGCCCAATGGAGACACGAGCATCGCCAAGATTGAAGTCGTAACGCAATTTAGCAAGTACAAAGTTTGAACTTAAACCTGTGTAGTCTTGACCGTAGGTTTGGAAGCCGATATTGCTGCTAACACCCGCAGTACCAGTAGTTGAACCAGCACCAAACACCCCAGGGATACTAGTAGGAGTAGCTGTTCCAGCATTACCAACTTCTAGTCTGGTCTTCAACAGGTCGCTGCCTGTGAAGCTGGTGTTGAGGTCTAAACGAACACGGCTAGATACGAAGACATTGGTGTTGCTAGGAGTACCTAAAAGGTTGTTGCCACTAGCACCCTGTACGGACATGATTGCTTCGCCAGAAAGCTTGGTGGTGGTGGAGAACTGTTGGGCTTCGAGCTTAGCAGTCTTCGCATCGAGAGCATCGACACGACCGCGTAGGGTGGCGAGTTCAGCCGCAAATTCTTCTTGAAGCCTTTGTAAAGTAGAGAGGTCTTCTTTGCTGACTTTATCAGCCAGACCTGCGGAGATAATTTCGTTGATTTTGTCCAAACAAGCATTTAAACCTGCCGCAAATTCAAAGCGGGTAGTTGCTTGTCTACCACGGAAAGTGCGATCGGGGTAGCCAGCGATGCAACCATAACGCTCTACCAAGGACTGCAATGCGGTAAAAGCCCAATCAGTAGGTCTAACATCGCTAAGTTGAGATACTGAAGTTACATTTTGAGCGACTGGATCGCTCTTCATAGCTTGGCTGATTTGCGAAACACTTGTAGCGGTTTCGGCAAATGCAGGGCTTGCGGCGATCGCGCTAACAACACCCAATAGAGTTAGGCTGCCAGCTAGATTCAAAGATACCTTTTTCATTAGTTTGACTCCTCACGAGAGTAATGTTTAAGATTTGTGTATGTGGTGGTCTATGCAGTGAAGTTGATTAGGTGTTTTTTCACCCTTTGCGGTGTCGAAGCACTTAGTTAATTCTAGTAAATCTATAGGAATAGACTTAATCAAAATAACTTTTTACCATCATAGATACTGCTAATTTAGATACATACACATTAATTTAGCTGTATCGTAGCATACTCAGTCGAAAAATTTGATCATCTGATCAGGCGACCTTGAAATGCGCTATCTGCAATAATTTTAGCTATTAAGCGATCGCCATACTCAAATTTTTTTAACATGAGCTTTTTATGTCTTCCCCCAATCAAAACCCAGATTTAAGCGACATCGCTCAACAATTAGCTAGTGAGAACTCGCGCGATCGCCTTCGTGCTTTAGTCTCTTTGCGAAACTTACCGCCTGATGAAGCAGTACCTTTGATTTTGAAGGTAATTGACGATGAAAACTTGCAGATTCGTTCGATGGCGGTATTTGCTTTGGGGCTAAAACATACGGAAGATTGCTTCCCTGTACTAGCAAAGATTCTTGAAACTGAGAACGACTATGGGATTCGCGCTGATGCAGCAGGAGCGATGGGCTATCTGCAAGATAATCGCGCCGTTGAGCCATTGTTACGCGCTTTTTATGAAGATACTGAATGGCTAGTCCGCTTTAGCGCGGCGGTATCATTGGGCAATTTGGGCGATGTGCGGGCTTATGATGCGTTAATTCAAGCATTAGACAGTGCTGAAACTATGCTGCATCAGGCGGCGATCGCCGCGTTAGGTGAAGTGGGAGATTTGCGCTGTGTAGACCAGATTTTGCGATTTGCTCAGGATGAAGATTGGCTGACCAGACAAAGGTTAGCTGAAGCTTTAGGACATTTAAAATGCGATAAGAGTCTGTCAGCTTTGAACTATCTAATTAAAGATGCTCATCCACAGGTATCGGCGGCGGCAAGGTATGCGATCGAGCGTTTAGTTAGCACTTAAAGTTATATTTTTGCTCTACAATAATTTTCCTGTCTCTTCCTATCTTTAAGATATATTTGTGCAAGAAAATTTTAAACTCGATGATGAGCGCAAAAAAGTATTGCGTCAAGCCTTAGAAACTGTAATCGCTAATCCTGAAGAGCCAATTATTGCTACAACTATTCGGAGGGGTTGGCAATCTTCTGCAAAGCCTGTATTGGTTAGGGGAATCGATGGGAATGAATATGTAGTTAAGGGAAAGCAAGCTGGTCGGCAAATTATTAATGATCGGGTTGTAGCAAAATTGGGGCAAGCTATGCAGTCTCCAGTAGGTGAGCCTTATTTAATCGAAATATCACAAGATTTGCTCGATATTAACCCCGAATTTAGCTATTTGGCTACTGGAATTGCTCATGGGACAAAATTCATCCCTAATTGTTCTGATGATCGTGAGCTTTTTTTGCATGTTGACAAATCCAAAAATCTTCCTAGATTTGCTGCCTTGGCAGTCCTTTATGGGTGGATGTATGCAAGCGACCACCAGTTCATATATGCCAAGCATTCACCGAGACTAGTTTATTCAGTCGATCATGGTAATTTTTTCGTAGGTAGTCCTGAATGGACTATCGAACGTCTAGGTAGAAAAGTCCGTCCTGCCGAACCTGATCGCCTCATTGTGTCAACATATAAGCTTAATACAGTGGATTCTTTCGCCGTTCAAGTGTGCAGCTTAAAAGAAAGCATAAGTGAACAAATAATTGTTCAAGCAGTTGGTAGCGTACCTGACGAGTGGGGCATAACCATTGACGAAAGGATTGCTTTAGTTGAATACTTGATACAAAGACAGCATGATCTACTAGTCAACTTTGGGATTTTGTGCTAGGAATAAGACAATTATGGCAAGCAGATATAGCGTTATTCAATATGTGCCTAATCCGATCGCAGATGAGCGGATTAATATTGGCGTGATTGTTTTTAACGAGGAAATTGTCAAAGTTCATTTTTTACATAGCTGGGAACGAATTAACTCGTTTGCAGGAGAGGACACAAAATTTTTACGAGATTTTGCCAAGCGGATGGGTGAAGCCTCTAAAAATGGTTTGCTTTTCCCTAATGACAATCCCAGTAGTGAACAGAGCAGAGTGGAGAGGTTGCGTAAAGTTTCACGAGGCTGGATTAATAGTATCCAATTTACCGAACCTAGAGGATCGCTTGAAAATATTGATAATGTTTTTGAAGACACTATTAATACATATTTAGTAGATGAAATTCCTACACATCAAAATATGCGGGATCGACAGGCAGCAAAAAGAGTAGTTGCTTCTAGCGTTAGGGCTGTTTTAAAAGATCGATTAGGAAATAGAGCATCCGAATTTTTCAAAAAAGATGCGGATGCAATCGTTAAAGGATCTCGAAGTTCTCATAACTTTGATGTTTTGGTAGCTAATGGTCGTCCATACTTAGCAGCTCATGGAATCTCTTTTGAGATTCGCACTCATAAGGAAACTCTAGATGCTTTGTCTTGGTGGATCGAGGATGTTAAACAAAGAGATCCTGATTTCCCTTTAGCTGTGGTGACTTTGCCACCTAAACTCAAAGATTCAGGCAACTGTCAGTTACATGATACTTATGAGCATACTATAGAAACCTATGCCAATCTTGGGGCATCGGTTTTGTTAGAAGAAGAGGTTCCTGCTTGGACTAATCAAGTTCTTACAAAAGCAAACCTTGTTTAAAAACTAAATACCTAAATCTATGGCGATAATTTTAGCTGGTGATATTGGCGGGACAAAGACTCTTTTGTGTCTTGCTGAGCAAAATGCTGATGGGTTTACAACCTTGTGTGAACAACGCTTTGCTAGTGCCAACTATGCCAGTTTTTCGGACGTTTTACACGAGTTTTTAGTAGCTGCCAAAATGGATTTAGGTGATTTGCCAGTATTATCATCAGCTTGTTTTGGGATTGCGGGGCCTGTGCGCGATCGCCAATCACAGCTTACTAATTTAGGTTGGAATTTAAATAGCGATCGCCTTGCCGAAGAATTCAATATTGACAAAGTAAGTCTAATCAATGACTTTGTCGCAGTCGGCTATGGCGTTTTAGGTTTGCAGCCCCATGATTTATATACTTTGCAAGCAGGACGAATGATCGAGCGATCGCCGATTGGGGTAATTGGGGCAGGGACTGGCTTGGGCGAAGCATATTTAGGATGGGATGGCGATCGCTATAAGGTCTATCCCACTGAGGGCGGACATACAGATTTTGCGCCAAGGAATGATTTAGAGATCGGGTTATTGCAATATTTGCGAAAGCGCTACAATCGCGTATCGGTCGAGCGCGTGGTATCAGGGCTGGGAATTGTATCTATTTATCAGTTTTTGCGCGATCGGCGAGCATCGCCTGAGTCGGCTGATGTTGCGGAAAAAGTAAGACTTTGGGAAGCAGGTGATCTTAATGTTGATGTGGCGGCGGCGATCGCAATAAGTAGCGATCGCCTAGCTACGCAAACTATGCAAATGTTTGTGGAAGCATACGCCGCCGAAGTTGGAAATTTGGCATTGAAATTAATTCCCCGTGGTGGCTTATATATTGCGGGTGGCATTGCTCCGAAAATATTACCTTTGCTACAGGGTGAAACATTTTTGCGAATTTTAAAAAGCAAGGGTCGAGTTAGCCCTATTTTAGAAGACATTCCGATTCACGTTGTGCTGAATCCTGAAGTGGGACTAATTGGCGCGATGCTTCATGCTGCAAGCTTTATTTGATATGCGATCGGATTTTGTCACCAACAGGTAATGGAAATACTTGATTTATTCTTTCTGGAGATTTTTTTAAATCGGCGATCGCTGAGTAGTTCAGTACAGTAAATTGCATTTTTTCTACTGCGGCAACCTTGACCGCGCCTTCCTCAATCAACCCTTTTTGTCCATATAGTTTCACCCAAATATAATATTTAGGTGTACCAACGCTGACTTGCGTAGGCACATTTCGTAAAAGCTCATACTCAACTTTTATGATTTCTGCATTTAAGCCTTGAAAATAGCTGGTGAGATCGCGTTGAAGAACCTCATCAAACTGACTTGGGACATTGCGTTGAATATGGCTGTTTTGGACTTTAGCTAATTGCAAAGGCACGGCTACAAAGTACCCAAGCCCCGAAAAACTTAACAGTCCAACTAAAACAAGCGTGATCGATCCCATAGTTACCATAAATTGTGGTGAATTTTTAAGGGGCTAACCTTTGGATTTGCCAAGATTTGTCCTCTTGATGAGTATATAAGAAGCGATCGTGCAAACGATTAGTACATCCTTGCCAAAACTCAAAACTATTAGGAACGATCCGATATCCACCCCAAAAGTCTGGCAAAGGTATCTCTCCATCCAAAAATTTGTGCTTAATCTCTTCAAATTGCATCAACAAAAGTTGGCGCGAAGAAATTACAGAACTTTGCTGAGAAGTCCAAGCTCCTAGCTGGCTACCTCTAGGGCGTGAAGTAAAGTATGAAAATGATTCGGCGGTAGTCACTTTCTCGGCGGTTCCTGTAATGTGAATTTGTCGCTGTAGAGGCAACCAAGTAAATAGGATCGACACATGAGAATTTGCTTCAATTTGTTGCGCCTTGCGACTCTCGTAATTGCTGAAGAAGACAAGTCCCTGTGCATCAAAATATTTCAGCAAGACTGTCCGCATAAATGGCTGTCCTTTTTCAGAAACCGTCGCTAAGGTCATCGCATTTGGCTCTAGCAATTCAGCATTACAAGCTTGCTGAAACCAAGTCTCAAATTGCTTAAAGGGATCGTCTTGGAGATCTTTGCGTCTAAGTTCTCCTATTTTATATTCTTCTCTTAATGCATGAATATCCATCTAAATTCTCAGTGAGTGTTTGTTAATTCATAGAGATATACGATACATGGGAAACTCAGCCCTTTAGGGCTGAGAGGTAAACGAACGAGGGAATTTATTCCCTTTAATCTTTTTCTTTGCTATGCTTTAACTGTACCGCAGGGCTTGCGGGAAGGTAAAACCTTAAGTCTGTAGAGCGAACATAAGACCGAAAAGCGCTTCGTGCGTGGAGGCAGTTGCGAAATCCCAGTAATGGAAAGAAGCAGAAACCTAAGTTGTGAGTCTTAGGAATCTCAGTCGCTTCAGCGCTGAGAGGATGTCAAAATTATGGTAATTCGCAAAATATAGTGGTATACCAAAATTATTGAGGACAAATTGGTGATCAAAGTTGAAATCTTTAAGACTTAGCCGTAGTTCATCGTGGGCGATCGCCGCTAACTATGTCACTGGCTGTATTTTTATAACTTGCCTTGCCTTAGTTGATGGTTTGGCAACTCCATCAAGGGCGATCGCTCAGCCGATAAACTCTGCACTTACCTGTCCACAGCTAAGCAACCGACGTTATGTCGTTATACTAGAGCGTCCTGCAAACCGATTGCCCCAGTTGCCAGAGTTTCTGGCGATCGCTGCTGTGCCTTGTGGATATCTGAATAATTCAATGACTTTTTTTGGCGGCTTTGATAATGCTAAAGCTGCCACATTTCGGGCGAATCAACTGCGGGGATTAGGGCTAGATGCAGTTGTGCATTCTTTCTCGACAAAAGTAAATGATATTCCTGCTGACTTGCAAGCCGTAATGGTTTTGGTCGAACTGAACAATGAACCAAATATGGCAATTCAACAAGTGCAATCGCTAACTGGCAAAGGGGCAGTTTTGGCAACGTTTAATAATCGGTCGGTACTTTTAGCCGCAACATTATCGAGTCTACAGAGTGCTAATGCGATCGCGACTAGGCTTCGCAGTCAAGGGCTAGCTGCCCAAGTAGTTAGTGCATCTCTAATCTCATCACCAAATTCTGCAAGTTCTATTCCGATAACTTCTATTCCCACAACTTCAGTTCCAACTTCCTCTGCAACTATTTATCGTGTTTTAGTTCCCAATACAAATGCGAATACCTTAAGAGAGTTACGAGTAATTGCGTCTGATGCTCTTGTGACGATTTTTAAAGGAAAATCTTATATACAAGTACGCACTTACACCAATCGTAGTAATGCCCATCGCGAGCGCGATCGCTTAAATGCTCGCTATCCAAATACAATTTTGCTTCAAGATTAAAGCTCAAGATTAAACCTATGACATCTGGTTCCCAATCTTTAATTAATGCTGACTTGCCAGCTTATACCGTGCGGGTAAGCGATCGCGCCAAATCTGTGCGGCTTTCGCTCTCCGTAGAAGCTGGTTTAGAGGTGGTGATCCCTGTTGATTACGATCATCACAAGGTTCCTGAGCTTGTTCAAAAAAAGCGCGATTGGATTCTTCGCAATCAACTCAAACTCGATCAGCGTGAAGCTTTTTTGCAGGCTCAAGCGCCCCATGAGTTGCCTGACAGCATCAAATTGCGATCGCTAAATGAAGAGTGGCAGATTGAGTATCGGCAGTCCCCGACAAAATTAAGAACAATTAACATTAATGAAAAAGAAGCAGAACTAAGATTAATTTTAACTGGCAATATTGCGGATATCGTCGCCTGTAAATTTTTCCTAAAACAATGGCTAATCCAAAAAGCCGAGAAAGATTTATGCCGTTGGTTACACAAAGTCAGCGATCGCGCCAAGTTGCCCTATCGCACCACTGCCGTGCGGAGTCAAAAGACTCTATGGGGAAGCTGCTCTGGCAATCGCAATATTAGTCTTAACTACAAACTACTTTTTCTCGAAGCTAATGTGGTTGAGTATGTGTTGCTCCATGAGCTTTGTCATACAGTTCATATGAATCATTCAGATAAATTTTGGAAGTTGGTTAGTAAGTTTGAGTCAAACTACTTAATCTTAGATAAATCTCTTAATCAAGCATGGAAAATTATTCCAGCATGGCTTGATTTTTGATAAATCCCAAAAAGGTGTGGCATACGCCACACCTTTTTGGGATTTATCGCGATCGCGATATAATTGCTTAGGGCTAAACTAAAGAAATAGATTAAGATATTGCGCTCATTGCATAACTTTGTGATACTTTTTGTGATATTTTTCATGACAGCCGTGTGAATTGTGACAG
>JAJAZG010000313.1 GCA_026785865.1 Pseudanabaena sp. CAN_BIN31 | reverse complement strand
GTGTTAAGCTCACTATTGCAGCCATGGCAGAAATTGAAAAACAGCTTAAGCGTCTACCCGATCTTCAAAAATGGTTTGTTGAGATTTGCGGCAAATCAACCTAAGCTATGGGATCTATTATTTCTTGGTAGTCTCTTAGATCTTCTTCTAGGAGTTCCTATAGCAGAAAAAATAATACTATTCGCACCTTCTACTCCAGTTGCATAGCGAATAATATCTTTGTCACTATATACTATCTCTGAGTGAAACATATGACCAGTTCTCACAATTTGTGTAACAGTCCAGCCTAAGTTAAATATACCTAATAATTTTTCTGGAGTTCCAATCTCAAAACTGCAATTCATTAGAGAAATGTTGATAGCAGTATGCAACCGAGACATTATTGCTTCTTCAACTTGCCAATCAGGAAGATCTCCTTTCCCATAATCTCCTACTTTAAGAAGATTACTTTTGAGCATTTGTTCTTGTTTAGTTTTAGGAATTCTATTTGGAAGATAATATATTGCATATGGAAAGATGATACTTGAATTAGAGCCATGATAGTCACACCAGATCAGGCAACAGTAATCAGAAATTTCTGCTTCCTTTAAAAAAGTTATTAAATCGGTGCTTGCACTGTTACGATCATCTTGATTAGTGAAAAGTAATATCCAATGCATTGGACATATTGATATCTGAGTCTCTTGATTCGCACCCTCCTCAACCAATTCACATTGATATGGACTTTGTGAGGTATCTAAAAATAGCTGATACCCTTCGACATCAAATGGCACTGAATTTTTGAACTCGAAAAAAGGTGTCCGAAGTTCGTGCCAAGTAGTGCTAACTATAATGCATCTCAGCCGATTTGCAGATATGCCATGGTTTAGCTTCATCAATGCAAGATATTTACATAACTCGTGAATAGCCTGACGTGCTGGTGAATTAGCACGCTTCAGTTCAATAATAACTAAGTTTCCAAATTTATCTCTAGAAAGAATATCGATAAAACCAGATGAGCCATTGTCATTTCGTAGATATTCTTCCTTAGAAATCAGTGTTAGTCCTGACTCAATGAGATCTAGCCGTTGACAGAGTTTATCTCTTAGTAGTTTTTCTGGAGGTGCTAAGTTATCTGAATTACTCAATTTTTTTGCTCCTATTACCAATCTGGTAATAATGAAGATACCACCACTCTAAGTGCAATTGCTCAGAA
Source organism: Pseudanabaena sp. CAN_BIN31 (assembly GCA_026785865.1). Lineage (GTDB taxonomy): Bacteria > Cyanobacteriota > Cyanobacteriia > Pseudanabaenales > Pseudanabaenaceae > Pseudanabaena. Next base: position 1,384 of record JAJAZG010000313.1, on the reverse strand, counting down.
ATTTATCGGGCGATCGCTGTTTGTTGTTGAGAAGTATCACTTATGTGGTCAAAGTAAGGATATTTTAGGCGATCGCTCTTGAATTGATAAAAAGAAAACTAGCGATCGCTCGAAAAGAGAATTGTAAAACCCTCTTGAGTAAAATGATGATCGTGAGTCAAGATACGACTAATTCCCATTTGTTTCATTGTTACCATAGAAACGCAATCTGTAAGACTATACCCCTTATCTAGTCTTTGCTCGTACAAATCCAATCCACCCAAAAACGTTCCATGAGATTGAGATAATACAGTCACTTTTTCTGAATCCGCATTGAGTAGTTGCCTCACCGTATTCACCGTCCGTTCGCGTAACTTTAGACCTCCATCAGACAAAAAATTGAGAACCTCACTAAGCACTTCATCAGTTGTAATAATTTTTGTCTTACCTAGTTTTGCGGTGATAGCGATCGCTTGATTATGAAAAGTATCGCGAGGACTGAGTAACGCCACCCAATAGAAAGTATCAGCAAAAAATATCTCAGTCATACTTGAGTATTGTAAAGATAGCGATCGTGATTTTCTGCACCATCAGTCGGTAAACATTCCAAATCTTCACTGGATAAACCATGACTAAAAGATGAAGCAATCTCAAGCAAAAACGAACCTGTATCTTCTTCCAGAGTAGTTTCAGGCAGACTAGAGCTCATTAAAGTTAGTCTTTGATTTGTGTTTAGCCGCCATTCTAAAAAACTAACAAAATCTAAAACCTCCAATAAAACAGGTTCAGATAGTGCTTCTAAATGTTCAAGCTTGTCTAAAATAATCTCTTTGACAGCGTTCATATACCAAGCCTCATATCAACATATTCGTATTTTACTTGCCATCGCTTAAATTCAACATAGCTAATAGGATTTTCTTTCGATTCTATCACATCACAAATTTATCAGGCGATCGCTGCCTCATTTGAGCTACTAACTACCGCTTTGAGAGGAGAAGCAGCAAATCATCCTCATATTAGCCACATGCGTGCCAAATGCTTTAAAATCATTACCAATCTGCCCCAACGTGTAGTGTTAGATGCAGAAGTTATTGAACCCACATCCATAGAAGTAGAATGCATTCCCAATGGACTATTAATATTTGTGCCTCAAATTAAGGTAGTACAGCCAATGGAAAAACTTGAAGGATTACCCTTAAAAAAGAGGAACAGTAGAATTAATGTCTTACTCTATCTAGCCCTAATTTCTTTTCATTTGTTAAGCCAAGTAAATTGGGAGCATCCCATTTTTGCGAGGGGCTAAATGACCAGTGATTTATTAAGATAGGCAATGCGATGAGATAGGACTTGAGGGACATTTTCTTTTTTCCACTGAGCCCCCGATATTTTGATCCTGTGAGAGATT
>JAJAZG010000312.1 GCA_026785865.1 Pseudanabaena sp. CAN_BIN31 | reverse complement strand
CCGCTAACTGACAGTGCAAAGTCAAATATTCACGCACTCTTTGTAAGAAGTCTGCTTCTTCGCGATCGCCCATGGGACGCACAAACAAACAAAAATCCGAAAAAATATCGCCCCATGCTGGCAACTCGCGGGTCTGCTCAAATTTAATCTCAGGCAGACTAGACAAAGCATTGACATAACTGAGGGGTAAAGTGCGTTCAGGATGCACAGGCGATAAATCCACGATCGCTGCACTAATACTGCCGCGCCCGCCCACTAAGTCACATCCAAAAATGGGAATGCCATATTCAGGATTAGGAAACATCACACAATGCAGAATATCTAAGCCACTACCAACTTTGGCTAACTCCAAATGCAGCTTCCGAAATTGAGGCGTGCTATAACAATGGTTCTCAATTACGAGGCGTTCACCTTCCAAAGCTCCTTCAACATAGCCTAAATCTTCGGGAACTTGATAGGGCGATAAATCTAAATTTTCCCGCCATACAGTTTCGATACAGTTGGCTAGATCGCGAATTAGGGGATATTGTTGCTCTCGCAGCGATGTTTCTGTCATGTGATGTTCTTTAAATATGTGTAAATTTCAATTGTAAGCTCTAATTCGTTGCAGTCGATTATGAATTCGATTTGCTAGATCTATGGGTGCGATCGGTTTATATAAAAAGTCATCCGCACCAGCACTAAAAGCGAGATTTTGTGTATTTGCATCTGTAATTACACTTAAAAATAAGACTGGTAAACGCTGCCAGTCGGGATTGCTTCTTAGGGCTTGGCACAGTTCAAGTCCATTGACTTGTGACATGTTCGCTTCTAACATTAATACATCAGGTGATACTGCTTGTAATACTGACCAAAACTCTTGTGAATCTGCCAAGGTCGTGATTTTAAAATGCCAAGGCTTGAGTAAGTTCGGAAGCGATCGCAAAAAATCGATATCATTATCCACAACCATTACTTTTGTAGCGATTTGAGAATTTGACTGCGGTAAATTAAATGAATTGGGAATAGAGTGCTTAATTTGGTTTGGCATTCCTATTTCAGGAGCATTATCTGGCGCTTTCAGGTAATAGCCTCGTCCATGAACAGTTGCGATGAAATCTGATGGCGCACCTGCTGCTACCAACTTATGACGCAATCGCCGAACATGCGATCGCACGGTTGCTTCTGACGGAAATTGATCGGATGACCAGAGGCGATCGAGAATTTCATCGGCACTAAGTAAATGCTGACTATCGTGAAGTAGAAGTTCTAACAACTCATATTCTTTATTGGTAAGCGTAAGCGATTGATTGTTATAAGAAACTTCGCAAGTGCTAGGATTGAGAAGTAAGTCACCCCAGACTAGTAAGGGAAAACAACTCCCATTACTCCGCCGCAATAAAGCCCGAATCCGCGCAATTAATTCTGGCACATCAAAAGGCTTGCCCATGCAATCATCAGCCCCTGCGTCCAATCCATTTACCTTAGCTGTACTCGTATTCTGGGCAGTCAGTAAAAGAATCGGCGTAGTATAACCTTCAGTCCTAAAGTGATGACATAAATCGATGCCATCAATATCTAAGATCATGAGGTCATACTCAAACGTTGAGCCGTAATTCCATCCCATTTCACGATTTTTAACCACATCAACTATATAGTGATGTTCGGTCAAATGCTTAGTTAAGAGAGTAATTAATACGTCATCATCTTCTACAAGCAATATTTTCATACGGCAATCTTCAAACCGATGACATTAATTTGGGAAAATCCGTAAACGCCGATTTGGTTCAGCGCCGTAGCTTTCCGATCGCAGTTGGTAATGCTCGACTAGCTCATGTTGCATACGGCGAATAATCGTTGAGCGTGGCAGTAACTCCACGGGTTGACCTTTGGGAATGACGATCTGTTCCACCGCAAGACGGGTTTCTTCGAGGGCTTCGATTTCATCTTCAGAGTCACCATAAGCGAACATATTTAAGTCGCCAATCGTATCGGTGGGACTTTCATCGATATGCAAAATCCGCCGCAGAGCGCGAGTGATTTGGGGAAGAGTGCTAGTTTTGATCGCATGAATGGGAATTTGTCGTGCTTCGGCAACTTGACGCACTTTGGAGCTAGTCCGAATCTGCGATCGCAGAGCCAGCACGATATCTGCTTCATCAAGATCTTTGGTAATTTCAATGGGTAAATTGATTGATTGAATAACCTGTTCGGTTTGGTGGCGGCTGACTCCATACAGATAGATAGTCAGCGTGCCGAAACGCTCACGCATGGCGGCATATGTTTCGAGATTGCCAAGTTCTTCTTCACTAGGTTCATCTAGTTCCGTGAGTTCTTCATTACTAATTTTGCTAGTAATATCAACGACTTGAGATCTTGATTGCACCAGTGGATCGAGAGGGATTGGCTTGATTTTGCCAGTCGATCGCCAACCTTTGACCGCAGGATTTCGCACAACTTCAGGATTTTTGGGCTTCTCTTCGGAAGTAGTAACTTCGCCTTGATCGCTAACAGCACGAATTTGACGGCCAGGATCGCGATCGCGCAATAGCATATCAATCGTTCCTGCGACATCATCATGCACTGCCCAACGGTAGCGTTCCCACATCTCGACAGCAATATCGAAAGTGGGCTGAGCCTTACGTTCTAAGATGCTCTTTTGCGGTAGACCGCGCCGCCGCATTTCTTCATCGCCGAGGGTGACAGATTGAATGCCGCCGATCAAGTCGGAGAGAGTGGGATTTTTGATTAAGTTCGCAAGTTGATTACCGTGAGCTGTGCCGACTAACTGCACACCGCGTTCGGCGATCGTTCTCGCGGCTAGGGCTTCAAGTTCTGTGCCGATTTCATCGATCACAATTACTTCTGGCATATGGTTTTCCACTGCCTCGATCATTACTTGGTGTTGCAATTCAGGGCGAGAGACTTGCATCCGCCTTGCGCGTCCGATCGCAGGATGAGGGATATCGCCATCGCCAGCAATCTCATTAGAAGAATCGATAATCACTACGCGCTTATTCAGGTCATCGGCAAGCACACGCGCTATTTCACGCAAGGCTGTAGTTTTGCCCATCCCTGGCTTGCCCAATAGCAAAATCGATTTTCCTGTTTCCACTAAGTCGCGAATCATGGCGATCGTGCCATAGACAGCGCGACCGACCCGACAGGTTAGCCCGATAATTTCGCCCTTGCGGTTACGAATGGCGCTGATACGATGCAAGGTGCGTTCGATCCCTGCACGATTATCGCCGCCAAATTCGCCAACTTGCTTTACACATAGGGCAAGATCTTCTTTGGTAATCGGCTCATTGGTTAAGTATTTAGTGCTGTCAAAATAACGCGCTTCTGGCAATCTGCCTAAATCCATCACAATTTCGACAAGTTGGTCTAACCCGCCGCCTAGTTCGACGCTGCTTTTGATGCGCGGTGGCAAAATTTCGAGAAGTTGATCGAGGTTGTCTGTGACTTGCTTGCGGATGGATTCCATTAGGCTTTTAAGGTTTTACGGTTAGGTTTTAATTTGTGAAACGAGTTGTCTGGCGATCGCCACAGTTTGCCGAAGCAGATCAGGACGATCTTCGAGGCGATCGGGAATTTCTTCTCCCAAACCTTCTAAGAAATCTATAACGATTTTACGGGCATAACTGCCATAGGCAACACCAGCCACGGGGATATTGGCTTTGCGAAGTTTGGGGACAGTACTCGCATTCGTTCCGCCAGCTAGTTGCACAAAGCCAAGTGGTAACTGAAAATTCAGCACCTTCTGACCTAGTTGCAAAGCCGCACGGGTTGCGCCATCACCGATATCACCACTCATCGGTCTGCCATCGGTTTGCCAAATCAGCGATCGCGGCTTTGGTTGCATACCATCCAGCAAAGACATGAGATATTCACGCAAGTCTTCGCAGTCTGGAAAACTGACGGCTACCAATTTGAGCTTGGGAATAATCGGACTTAGGCGTTGCCAAAATGCGGCAAATTCTTTAGTGCGATGGGGCTGTGTATGAATTTCGATCGCATTAACTGATTGATTCATTACTGCATCAAAAATATCTTCAGGGACATAGACCTGTTCGCGGGTATGAATTATTTGCATTGGACAGATGGGCAAGCAGCGACCGCACCCATAACAAAGGTCTGGCATGATCCCATTGTAATCATTACTAAACTTGATTGCATCGGTGGGGCAAACTTTTTCACAAGGTCTTGGGCAATCGCTGGGGCATAATTCAGGATCGAAGACTGCTTTCCGAAAATGTGGGGCTTCGCCATCGTTAAAGCTGACCATGACTAAAGGCGCGATCGCATTCTTATCTAGTTGCAATGCCGCCGCGATTCCTTCACGGGCGGCGGCGATCGTGGCAGGGTCGGGAGCCATATCGATACAATCTGCCCCCGCCAATGTATAAATTAGCGCCAGATTGCGGATTGCGGGTAAATGTTGGTAGCTCGCACCACAAATGAGCTTAAACCACTGATGCGATCGCAAAGTTTCGAGTTCCATAGTTTCAGAGTATTGTTTGCTCTGAAAAGCCTCATGTCATGATTGATGCTTTTTATTGTATTTGGTTGTAGTTGGTATGTGGTGAAATGATCTGGCGATCGTAGTTTGTTATCCTGAAGTTACCTGTTATAACAAAACTATGAAAGCCTACGAATTTTCTACCACGATTACGTCTGACGGGAAACTTGAGCTACCTCAACATCTCAAGCATTTACCGAGTCAACCAAAGGTTAGGGTTATCGTTTTGGTTGAAGAATTTTTGGACATTAGCATAGAAGAACAAGATGATGTCTACGATCCAAGTCCAGACAAAATTGCGGCTACTCTTCATAGATCGCTCCACGAAGTAAAAACTGGACAAACAAAGCCAATCTCTGAATTATTTGCTATTTAGACTAGAAAAATGCCGCCATGCCGCAAATCAGTCGATTTCTTGGGATTACTTTGAATATGTATTATGACGATCATTTGCCGCCACATTTTCATGTGCGATACAATGGTCAGAAAGCGCTAATTCGTATTTCTCCAGCGAGTTTATTGGCTGGTGAGTTGTCTCCCAAGGTTAAGAATTTGGTAATAGAATGGGCAAACCTACATCAGGCGGAACTATTAGAAAATTGGGAATTAGCGACTAAAAACAAACCTTTGAAGATGATTCAACCATTGGAGTAATTATGTTACAAGATGTTTTGGCAGTTAAACCACTTACAGACTATAAGCTTCATTTACGGTTTGAAGATGGAATAGAAGGGATTATCGATCTAACGAAAATGATTGAGTTTACGGGTGTTTTTGCGCCACTCAAGGATAGAACATTTTTTGAAAGTGTGTACGTAAATCCTGATTTGGGAACTATTCAATGGTCTAATGATGCCGATCTAGATCCTGATGTACTTTATGCGGCGGTCTCTGGTCAACCTCTTCCAGATTTTATCGAGCCGATCGCAACAGAGATAAAGGGTGATGTGATTAGGCTGTATCGTCCTAAAAATGCAAAATTAGGAAAAGTTACGGTTCAAGATATGTTTGTTAAACGTCAGGTGCAGATCGATTTGCCAGATAGTGAATATGCGATCGCAACCTCTGCTCATCAGCAACAGAAGTTGATTATTTGTTATGGAACTTTGATCAAAAAGAGCCGTTTACTGAAGCTTGAGAATCCTCATAATTTAGCGATCGTGAGTTAAAGGTTGTTTTTTACGCCATTATTCCAGCCTTCAATGGTAAGCGCGATCGCACTTACCAACAGTAAACTTAAACCTCCGCGCCAGAAAATTTCCCAAATAATTGATAAATAAGACAAGAATATTGCGATCACGCCACACATCGCTGATATTGGGAAAGCTAGAAATATGCCAAGGACGAACAGGGCAAAGGTTTTTGAAAATGCGATCGCGAGTTTGATAAACACAACTTTTTCTCCTTATGCAAAATTCAGCTATTTTCATTTAGGATTGCTTTTAGATAGTCTCTGAAATTTTTATAACCTTCTAAGGAAGCGAGCGCGATCGCAATACTTCTAATCCTGATCGAGTTACCGCTATCTATAGCTACACTAAGTTTTTCTAAAAGTTGCAATTTGTAATTATTAGCGTCTCTAACGCCTTCAAGCTCTAACCTCAACTTTTCAGCCATAGCACGATCTTCGTCTGCTGAACCACCCAAATTTGCAATCACTCCGAAGATAACTTCTGAACCATTGGGGGTAATTCGACCTAGTGCAAATGGACATATGCGACTTGTGCAAGTAGGTGCGGTTAATGTGCCGCTAAAGCTACCACTGTTGATCTGTTGGATTCCATTACTATTATTTTGAAAGGAGTTATTTGTAGGAGTCGCGGGAGTTGTACCTGTGAGTGCGGATGAATCAGTATTGAGATTGGTGGGAGCGTCTTGCGCGATCGCTTTATCCTGTAGCAAAAATAGGGCGATAATCAGTGAACTAAAGTACCAAATTTTTCGCATTTTTTAATTCCTCTAAATTACCTCTATTACTTAATGAGGTTTGTAGGTTGTGATAAAAAGAAAGCGATCGCGCTTTACGGAGGCGTAAATATGCGATCGCTCTTTGTTTTCTACTTATCTATTTAGGACGAAAGTAACCATCAATCTTTAGATCTTTGGCAGTCCCATTTCTAGTTCGGAATCCACATCCACCCCAGTTAGACTCGCTGATAGTGATAATCCCATTCTTCGCGTCATCAACAACTGCAACATGACCAGTCACGATAGTACGTCGCAGCTTCGTGTCATAGTAGGATGAACCACTATTGATAATAGCAACATCATTTTTTCTTGGTGTGTCAGAGGATTTAAGGTTAATAATAGCCTTTTTCCCAGAATAGGGAGTAAGACCACTGGGCAGAGAAGGAACACGCCACCTCGCATAGAAAACACAGTTGCACTCGGCACTTTTGGGAGGAGATTGACTCCAAGAAGCTGAGGGAGTGGTTGCAAAAGTAGTAGAGGCAACAGCTAAAGCTGCTAAACATTGAGCAGAAAAATTGCGAAAATTCATGATGCATCAATCCTAAATAACGTTAGTTTTAATAGACTCGATCGCTTGTCTAAGCAATTGAGATTACAAAGACACTAAATCATCCATTAGAGATTCGTTACGAATGTGCAAAAATGCTTGACTCTAGGTTTATGTGCATAAATGCACGACAAAAATGCACATGAGTTCATCGCTGACTTACCCGCAGATGAACTTAGCAAAAATAATAGATATTGGTTGAGGTTTATCCCTTCTTCCAAAATTCTTGATTCAAAACCGATTCAATATCGCGGCTAAATTGCCATGTATTAGGGAACTTATATTGAGAATATTCGCTCCGTACATCTTTGAGGGCGACATTAAAACATTTATCAATTGATTCGATCAAATGACGTTTAAGACTGGGTGACTGCTCTAGCATCTGTTCTAATTCAAATCTTTGAGTTCTAATTGTTACTTCCCATCCCCTAAACTCATTAGGCATATCGACATAGCAGCGTTTGAGAATATGCTCAAGTAAAGTTTTGAGTCTACTAATGATCTCTCGTTTATCTCTACCTGCCAAACCCTCTAACTCCTCGATCAAATTTTCAATATCAACATTCTGCAAATCACGCGATCGTAATTGTGAGATAACTGTCTCTAACCATAAGTTGAGATCGGAGTCATAGAGAGTCTGTTTTACCATTGCTTGAGTCATCATTTTTCTCCCTTTTTACCTGTTGCTGAACTTAACAAAAATAGGAGATATTGATTGAGGCTTACACCTTCGGTTTTGGCTAGGGTCGCTAGGCGATGGTGCAAACCTTTGGGCATACGCAGCATGAGTTTACCGCTATAGTCAGTTTCTAAACTGGGTAAGGGAATCTCATCACCGTGTTCATAAGCGGTTTCTAGCCATAGTTCACGGGCTTCATTGATATTAGTCGCCGCTTCTTCGATGGTATCGCCTTGAGAAAGGCAGCCATTTAAGTCTTTTATTTCCGCAACATAGCCACCATCAGGGTCGGGATAGAAGTTAATGGGATAGTTGAGATGGAGATAATAGTCGAGGGGCTGACTTTGAGAAGTGGATCTATTTATTTTCGCTACTGTCATCTTTCCAGTCCTCTAAATTAAGAAGTTCAACAATTTTTAGCACATACACACGCTTGACTTTCTGACCGCTTGTTTTGGGTATGGTTAACTGTCTACCCAGTTCGTCTCGAAAAATGTGATGACTGCCTTTTGACCGCAACTCACTAAATCCCAGTCCTTCAAGCAGGGTACGGACTTCCTCAAACCTGACCTCTGGTGGACTGGCTAAAAACTTTTGGATTAGTTTGCTTAACTTTCCCATAACTTCATAGTATCATAGGTAGTGTCAGTATTCAGAGCTTAGTGGCAGGGGCAAAAATGGATAAAGTAAAGTTTGATCGTATACGCAACGATTTAACATTGACTCAAAAGACTGATTTTCAGCATTTCTTGGAAAGCAAAAGTGATGATGAAATTGCTGAAATCAGAAAAGTTGATCGATCATCTGCAAGTAGAAATATTGCAAACATTGCTAAGTCATTTGGTATTCATGCACCCAAGGGGACTAAGAAAGTCCATTGTTTTAGATTGCTCGATCTTTGCCTAATTCATATTCCCGAAGAAGTTACTCGACCTCACATATACGATGAGTTTTCTGATCGTATTGACAAAATTAACGCTGATGATCGCTCCTCAACTTCAACAAATAACGAAAATATCGCTCCTAACGCACTATCCATAGACCTTAAGCTACTTGGACGAGATCGTCTCTCAAGTCCAATAAAATCTGAAGATATTGATTGTTCGATCACCACTAACAAAACAATATCACTGGGGCTAATTGGACAGGATAGTGATTTCAGTGAAAGCAACGTAGTGCAAAATGTACGCAACAAAATCAAGAATTGGATAGAGATGCAATGCGAAGATATTCGATTTTCTGATGGACAACATAGAAACGTTGAAAACTTTCATGTTAATGTTTATTGTCGATCTAGTGGTCAACGAATGCTTTTAGTTGAGCGAATAGACAGTCACTATGTACAAAACAGAAAAATAAAGCCAATTGCCTTGTTGGGGAAAGCTGGTTCAGGCAAGACAAACACCTTAAAATTTTTAGCGATGCTTTGCATTACAGGTCAAAAATTCCCCAACTTTGTCCCTTTTTATTTTAAGCTCAGAAATGAAGATTGGCATGACAATAAAGAATCAACAATATTTGATTTGATCGTTGAAAATTTAAAATTCATTAAGATTTCACAAGAAGAGATAGAACAAATTTTAAATAAAGGAATCTTATTACTTTTACTAGATGGATTAGATGAAGTACCGACTATTTATAGACAGAAAGTAGAGAAAAATATTGATGATTTCATATTGCAAAAGCATTCTGGCAATAAGGCTGTGATTACTTGTAGATCGGCATCGGCAAAACGCAATGATTCTAGATATTTATATATTGATATTCTTGATTTAGATGATACTGAAATAAGGAGTTTCATCAAGCAATATTATCAAGAGTGTAAAAATGAAATTGACTTTCCTATCGATAGAAATTATGAAAAATTACTTGCTAGAATTAACGAGCAAAATAAATTCAATATAAAGGAATTGGCTAAAACACCTATCAACCTTACTCTTATTTGCAAATCATTTTTTAAAGATGGAAAGATTGCTGATAAACGTTATCAGATGTATGAATATGCATTTAATATTTTGGTGCGTGAATGGAATGAAAAGAAAAACATTGTATCTGAGGTAGGTAATAAAGTAGGTTACACAGAAAATATCTTTAATAGTTTTTTGTGCTATTTAGCGAGAAAAAGTTTTAAAGAGCAAAAAGATTTTTCTGAAAACGATTTAAGAAGGTATCAAATTCAATATTTGAATAACAATAATTTGTCTGCTGACATACAAAATGATTTACACAAACAAGTTGTCGATAGAAGTGGATTGTTGGCTAAGCAAAATAATGAATACTGCTTTAGGCATTTGACATGGCATGAATATCTTGTAGCAAAGGACATAGTAAATCATATTGAAAATGGTACTGAAAATTTTGAAAATCTGTTTATTAACCTTCCTGATCGCCAATGGCGTGAAATCTTTTTGTTTGCAGTAGAAATGTTGTTTGACCCCAGCATTTTTTTACAGAAAATGCAAGATGCAATAGCTAATATCGTCATAAATCATGACTATTTACAGGATATTCTAATAAATTTACTTAAGAAATCGCAAAATCTATACAAAAAGACTAAGTATTCTGAATCAGTAATTAGAGCTATATATTTTGAGGGAGTTATAGATAACTATAATGAAATAGTTTATACTTGTTCTGTTCCTATATCTATAGGGGAGGAATTACTTCTTGATAGGCAATTAGAGATGATGTTGGCAGTGACAATTCGCAAAGATGATGAAATAGAAAAGAATATAGGGAATGGCCTTTATACAAATCTTGATCGTCTAATTGAGCCTCTTTTAGAACAGGATCTCCCAGTGCAGTTCGACTATTCTCCATTAAATAATGATCGTTTTGAAATTCGTAAAAGTGCAGTAAAACTTCTGCGTGAAAGACATTACATCGTAAAGGCAATTGAACTAGCAGCACGACTCAACCATCATTCATTAAGAACTAGCCTCGAAGAACTAGAAAGGAATATCCCAGAATCATTTGGTACTGATAATGATTGCTGGAATGAGTCTAATACTTGTCAGTTATGGGCAGAAAACTTACGACAAGTTATGATTGAGCATCGTCAGATTGGACATGATTGGCAAAATCCACAAAACGGAATGACTATAGAAGCCCGTCAAGTACTTAAGGATTATTATAATGCAAATACAATCTTAGCTGAGTGTTTAAACCTTACAGATTTATTAAATGCAAGTCAGGTAATGAAAGAGAAAAGACGATCAAACCTACTACTACCAATCTCAGAAATTGAAAGACGTAAAAATTACAAATAGTCTCGTAAATCAAGCCTTTGAGCAAGGAGCGAAGCAATGAATACAAATCTAGTCACAAATATTAACCTCCCCATGCCCCAGATTCGCGAATTTTGTCAACATTGGCAGATTACAGAATTTGCTCTATTTGGTTCCGTATTGCGAGAAGACTTTCGCCCCGACAGCGACATTGATTGCCTTATCAACTTTATAGACAACGCCCCTTGGTCATTACTAGACATCGTACAAATGAACCAAGAACTAGAACACATCTTCTCAAGAAAAGTCGATCTACTAACCAAACCAGCTATTGAACGCAGTCAAAACTGGATACGTCGCCGAGAAATATTATCTACAGCAAAAACTATTTACTCAAATGAATATGCCATTAAATAGAGACAAAGCCTCAATCCTAGATATCGCTCAAGCAGCATCGCGAATCCTCGAATATATAGAAGGATGTGATCGCGAATCATTTTTCAACGACAGCAAAACTCAATCCTCAGTAATGTATCAAATTGCCATTATTGGCGAAGCAACAAAACGCCTATCCAACGAATATCGAAACCAATACTCAAACATACCTTGGACACTTATGGCAAGGATGCGAGACAAATTAATCCATGATTATGATGGATTAGACTTAGAAAGAATCTGGATTACCGTATCACAGTCAATTCCTACACTCTTAAATGCCCTATCTCCACTTTTAGAAGACATCACATAACGATATGATTACAACCTTAACTAGCATCGCACCAACTCTTGACGAGATTAAGCGATCATCGATAGGAGCGAAGCAATGAATACAAAACTAGTTGACTCAATCGTTCAAGTAATCCAATCTCTTCCCAACGAAGATAGATTGTTATTAAGAGACAAATTACTAACTGACCTCTTCAGCATTTTAGATAACAACAAAGCAACAAATCTAGTCCGCAACACCGAAACATCAGACTATAACAACACTCAAAGTGAATCACTGCAACATGAGCCTAATTTAAACATCCCACCCATATCAACCCTAAGCGACAATTAAATAATCGCCCTCACCGAACTTCAGATGGAATCATCTCAAGACCAAAGATTAAGCCAACTCCTCCAAATTCAACAAGAAAGAGCCATAACCACAACCGAGCAATCTGAACTAGAAATGTTAATGGAAATTTATCAAGCAGGACTAATGCGAAAAGCCCAAGCCCTGAATGAAAGCGTCAAACGTGGACTGCGGCAACCATTGAGTTTATGAGCAGCGCTAGGATTTCCGAAGAAGTTAGAGCCAGAGTACGGTTTGAAGCTCAAGACCAATGTGGCTAGTGTCATAGCTTGCAAAAATATGTTTTGGGAATACTAGAAATCGATCATATTATTGCCAAGGCAACAGGCGGAACAGATGACGAAAAGAACCTATGGCTTGCCTGTCGATTGTGCAACAACTTTAAAGCGCCAATTCAAACTTGAAGTGCAACAGGTTCTGATGCCCCAAAGAATACTTCATGAGGCGTGCGATAGCCAAGAGATTTTCTTGGTCGATGGTTGATCAAATTCACAATCTTCTGAAAGTCCTCTTCCTTCACTATTTTAAAGTTCGTGGATTTAGGATAGAAT
>JAJAZG010000311.1 GCA_026785865.1 Pseudanabaena sp. CAN_BIN31 | reverse complement strand
CGGCAGATCGATCGCGTGCTGATGGAGGTTAAGGAAAGTGTCGCTAACCGAAATCATGATCAGATCGGAGATCGCTTTGCCAAGATAGTTTTAGCAGGGCAGGTGCGAGAATTGGCAGCAGCGCGTTGGCTGCTAAATCAGCTATGGGGACAAAAGACAACGCCTATTATTTCTAAGGAAATTCCTAGTCCTGATGTCGCAGTAATTAGAGGCGATCGCGTAACTAATAAATCACAGAATATATCTGATCAAAAACTGAACAATACCAATAATAATGCTTTAGCAATTCAAGCTAGCCTATGGGATAAAACAGTTACAAAATTACAAGCAAATTTATTAAATTCGAGTAAAATCCCTTTAGAAATCGATATTTTAAAAAATGAAAGAAAACGCGAACTTCTTTATATTGTGTTGCGTCAAATCGAACAAAGCTTAACTGAGTTGAGGTTCTCAGAAATCCGCCCATCGCAGTTGTCTCAAAAAATACCCGATATTTTAAAAGGTATTTGGCAGGAAGCTGTGATTGGTTTTTTTGGTAAATACTATGTCATTAATAATATTGCTAATATCAACAGTGAAGTAAATGTTGTTGATATTTTGATTAACGATCTAGCGATCGTCCAGAAAGAATTTTTGGATAAAATCCCTCATATCGATAACTTTCTTTCGCATTTATTGTTTGAAACAGAGTTAGTAATTGACAACTCTAGTGCATCTATGGGGACACCTGAAGCGATGCAGAGAACAGAATTAATCTTAGACAATCTGATTATTCAAATTGCTAATGGAGTGATTCAACCGCTTTTAAATAATTTTGCTGATGTGGAAGAAATTAAACAAAATTTCTATCGATATAATTTATTAGGGACTCGTGAAATCGAAAAATTCCGTAACGATTTATCTTGGAAATATCGCTTGGAAAAGTATATTACTGAACCGCAATCAATCTTTGAAAGCCGTCAAGTTTTGCTGACTTTTACCGATCGCGGTATCACCAGAACAAATATTTATATGCCTCGCAATCAGGAGCTACAGCAGCTAGAAGGTGTGCAACTAGCTGTAACTTTGGTTTTGGAATTACAAGACGCGATCGCGCCACGACTAAAATCGGCGATCGCTTTTCTTGGCAGTGGGTTTGTGTATGTGTTAACCAATGTGATTGGGCGCGGTATTGGTTTGATTGGGCGCGGTGTGGTGCAAGGGATTGGCAATGCTTGGCAAGATAGTCGCACCAAAAAAAATCATTAACCTAGCCTATAACCAAAGCCGCGCACAGTAACGATATGCTTGGGATCGCTAGGATCGACTTCGATTTTTTCACGCAACCAGCGAATATGCACATCGACGGTTTTGCTGTCGCCAACAAAGTCTACACCCCAGACTTTTTCGAGCAGTTGTTCACGCGACCAAACGCGGCGGGGATGACTCATAAATAGATCGAGTAAGCGAAATTCTTTTGGCGAAAGATTAATTTCGGCATCGTTGATCGTCACCCGACATTCATCGGGATACATGGTGATATCGCCAAATTTATAAACTGTGACGTTGGTTGCCAAAAAATCACGACGGCTACGGCGCAGCAAAGCACGACAACGCGCCACTAACTCACGCATTCCAAATGGCTTACTAAGGTAGTCATCGGCTCCAACTTCTAAGCCCGCAATGCGATCGGACTCATTCCCCCTAGCACTAATCATCAAAACAGGAACGTTATTGCCTTCATGTCGCAAGATACGGCAAAAATCTAGCCCATTGATCGAAGGTAACATCAGATCTAAAATCACCAAGTCCAACTTTGCCGCATTCTTGACAATTTGCAAAGCGTTATAACCATCTTCAGCTAGTAAAACGCTATATCCGTCTTGGCGCAAAGCAAAAGCGATCGCCTCTTGAATAATCGCTTCGTCCTCCACTACTAAGACACAACCGACAGTGTTCTTGATAGCTGATGGAGCCTGTTCTGTTAAAAGCATAAAAAATTTGTTTAGCTTAGATTAGTCTAACTGTATCCAATTTTACATCGATTACAGACTAATTATGGGTCAGAGTTTAAAAAATCCAACGTATCTAGCACTGAAACTTCCAAACTCTGATTTTGTAAACTATGGGAAAGAAAAGTTGGGGATCAAGGACTTTGCCATACTTTTCAAGGATTGATTAAGCGATCGCGCGATCTGAATATGTGGCTCATCGGACTCAATCGGCAAAATTTGCGTCATGTTACCCTGACTAAATTGTTGAATCACTAAATTTGCCGCTTCTAGCCCTGTCACATAGGCTTTTTCCTGTGACCAAGAGCCATGATTAGTAATTACCCAATCGCCACTCATATATAAGTTGGGAAAACTGGTAATCGCTCTGAGCAAATGCTGATAGCTTGCAGGGGCGAAATGAGTAACAGCGCGAGGCAAGCGAATAACACTGCTATCGATAACTTTAGCATTCTCAAATTCGGGTAAACAAGAAGCTAGATATTTTTGAACGATCGCAATAATTTCTTGATTGTCGAGGGGTAAAAATTGATTTGCATGGTAGAAATCTATTTCGATCACTGAGCCAGATTCATTAGCGTATTCATCATGGAGCGCATTGAGATCGAAAAATGTCCAGCCTGTCGTCACATCAAAGCCAAAGCAAGCATTGGAAGGGCGCGGCACATTGACTTTGCGATCAAACCATAACCGCACTGCTAAGACATCGATCGCCCCCAAATTCATCAAGTTACGAAATTCGCTGCGTTTTTGTAAAGCAGGACTATGCGACACAATTTTTTGCATTCCTGAAATGCCCACCGAAAAAATCACCGCATCAGCATCAAAGCTCTCATCGCCACAAATTACCGACGTAACTTTGCCAGAGCCATCAACGTTCAGATCGCTAACGCGGCGATCTGTGAGGATTTTGCCGCCTAGATCAAGAATGCGATCGCACCAAGGTTTAAAGATTTTTTCACCCACTGTGCCGCGACACCAAACCACATCAAAATCTGCTTGATGCGCCAAAATAAAGTAATACAACATGCCCAAAGCCGCCGCCGCCGAACATTGCTCTCCTGAAGCAAAAAGCCCAACTAATAACATCGGCTCAAAGGATTCACGATAAAGTCGTTCTGACACGCCATATTGACGAAATAATTCGCGAGCAGTCATGCTGTCATAACGTTTCCACGCATCATCAGAGTTATCAAAATCCACAACTGCATACATCAGGGGCAATGCAGACAGGCGATCGCTTAAAGGTAATCTCTTAAATTGCGTATAAGCAAAAGTCCCAAGCGGTGAAGGCAATCGTGGCAAGTCTTGAAAAATCGGTGACTCGACCTCTAGCCCTGCGGGAGAATATTGTGCCGATCGCGTCCAAGGGGTAAAAGGATCGAGTTCTAATTCTTTAACTAAAGAAAAAATATTGCGATAGGGATACCAAAAACCGTGAATCCCTGCTTCAACTGATCGCCCTCCTTCAGTTTTCCAACCTGCAACTAATCCTCCCGCCTGCGCTCCTGCCTCAAGCAAGGTCACGTCATACCCTTGTTTAGTAAGTTGGTAGGTTGCGCCTAATCCCGCCCAGCCTGCACCAACTACGATTACTTTTGGTTTTTCTGTCATTTTTTTTCTTGCTCGATCATTTTTTCTGGTATATCAATCAAAAGCCTCGCTTAGCGAGGCTTTTGATTTTAAAGTCTTTTACTAATTTTAAATCCGTGAGAGTCAGTCCCACAGGTATGCATCAATCCATGTGATTCAGCAAGATATCGAATCTCTTCAGTCTGACGCGGACTTGGTTTCCAAGGATCGCTATTGTCATAACCATAATATGTCTCGACTCCATCAATCCCCAAGGCGGCGGCGGCGGGGATCAAGTCTTCAGGCGATCGCCGATAACGCGCAGGATGAGCAAGCACCGCCAAACCACCTGCCAAATGCATCGCCTTAATTACACTAGTAGCCTGATAGTCTAGCCCTGCCGTGGTTTTGCTGTGTAAGTAAGGCTGGAGCGCTTCATGCTCGGGATCAAATCCATAGCCGAGAATATGGACTTCTGTGAAAATTAGACTGGCATTAACTTCAATTCCTGACCAAAGTGTTGGTAAAGAGTCAGGAGCATTGGATTGGCTTGTGAAGCGGTCGAGATATTGCTTAGCATCGTGATATCCAGCGATCGCATGATGATCGGTAATCGCAAGGTCGGAAAGTCGCAAGGCGATCGCTTGCTGAATCAAATCTACAGGCTGCATTTTGCCATCAGAATGCACTGTGTGTAAGTGAAAATTTAGCCGATGTGGACAACTCATGGCATCGACGGACGCAAAGATCTCTCGCAGCTTAGTTGTTGCGTCCGACTCTGATATCAATAGGGGAGTTTGAGTTACCATGTCACATCTCTACATAAGCAAATCTTTAACAATTCTTAATTTCTTGATTATAATTTTACCCGATATTAGGAAGATATCTCAACTATTACCAAAAATAATTTTGATATTTTTAGCACCCGCATTGTAGGGAGCCTCAAAACTGGTTCAACAATAAAAATTAATGCAGATTAAGGTTACTGATCGCAAAAAGCTTGCTCGATCGCATTGTGATCGAGATTTTGCTCAGAATTCTCGTAATAATTTGGCAATAATTCACGAGTTTCGACTTTTCCCAAAGATGACTCAATTACAGCCGTAATCGCTACGCATTCACGACCTGATATATCAATCACACGCTCAACGATTTTGCCATCTTTCCCGATTAAGTACTCGATACGTTGATATTGCGACATGAGGTATTAATTTTCTCGACTATAACAATTAGTAATATTCTAGCCTTTATATATCCAAAATTGCACAGCATAAAGTATGGCGATCGCCACAAAAAATAGAGGAGGCGCTTTGCATCTCCTCTATTTCGGGGATTTTCTAGAAATCAGTATTTACTTTCCAGCAAGACGATTCTCAGTACTTTGAATAGCTTTAGTTGCGTACACATCATTGGGACGGGCTATTAATGCACGTTTAAAGTTAATCAATGCAGTATTGTAATCCTCTTTGTTATAGGCGTTGTAAGCAATTTTCATGTATTTGTTATATTCGTTGGAGGAAGTTCCAGCAAATGTAGTTTGTGGAGTCTCTGCGGTTCCTGTGGTATAGGTAGAGCCAGATCTGCGAACTGTTCCGCCTCTACAACCTTGTCCTCTGCAACCACCGTACCGTCTTTTAGCAATTAAGATATTGCTCTGTTGTTCAGCAGTTTTTAACTGTAGTAACTGTGCAGCCAAAGAGATATCGCAAAATAAGAATGAACTCGCAAGGGTAAAAAGAAATAATTTTTTCATGCTCTATTTTTTGTATTGCATTAGATATTTAACATAAAAACAGTCGATTCTATTCCCTTAATTATCATACCCGTTTCTAATGTTTATCGATCTAGTTCCAAAGCTTTACTTGCCGATAGACCATCGGTGGCTGTACCGAAATACCAAAGTGAAGCGGCAGCTTCGGCACGAGTGACGGGCTTTTGCGGTTGAAATATGGTCGTAAAGCCAAAACTACGCCGAATATTGGCAAGATCGCGCAATTGAGCATCGGCAAAAATTGCGCTCAAGGCATTCTCACTAATGCGATCGCTATCTTTAAAACCCCACACTTGGTTAATACTTTCCAATGTGGCGCTAGGCAAAGGCTGCCTGAGATCGAGGGGAATTTTCCACTGCACTAACTCTTCGCGCAATAGGGGATCATTGGGGCGAAAGCGATCGCCTGTTCCAGTAATTAGTCCTGCGTTGGCTAAACCTTGAATGATCGCAAAGTCGGGATGATTACTAGGGATATCTGCAAAACTTGCCGCGTCATTTAACTGCGCGAGTCGAATTTGGCGACTGGGTTGATTTTTGTAAAGGCGATTATTGGTTTGTAATAGCCATCGCGCATACTCACGACGAGCAACTAATATATTTGGTTGAAATTGTCGATCAGTTTTTGGGGCGATCGTGCCTAGTTTATTTAAGTCTTTGATCCAAGATCTGAGAGCGGCGGGGGCTGTCTCTAGGTCGCTAAATTCATCAGCTTGAACTTGAGGATTAGCGAAATTTATATAAAATAGCGCTTTAAGTGAGATTTTTTCGGTGGTTGGTGTTTTTGGGAAGGATGGCAAGGCGATCGCTTGGATTTGAGTAGGATCGCTATTGGGAGTTGGGGTTACGGTTGGTTCGGGTGTTGCGGTTGGTGTTGTAGTTATTGTGGCGATCGGCTTTGGTTGTTCAGGCTTTTCGGCGATCGCTTCAGGCGTTGGCGACTTAGAAGGGGCGATCGCGACTTCTAAGTCGCCACCAAGATTAGAACCTTGACAAGCGGCTAGATAAGTCGCCACCAATCCAGCTAGTGAGATTTTATAAATTACTTGAAGCTTTACTTTCATGATTTGGCTTGATCGATCTCGACTAGATTGGAGCTAGGCGTTAAAAGCGGGGCGATCGCTGGCAAAACATAGGCAATATCAGGACGGAAATTTGCATAGCGATTACGGCGTACAGCCGTAATCTCTGCCTGAATATCTTCAGAGCTTTCGCCTAAGCAAATTAATAAATGCGTTGATAGCTCTAGACTTGCCTCAAAGGTGGGATGGACGACCTCTTTTGCGCCCAGTTGATAGAGTGTGTCAATATCTGCATCTTTGTCAGCCCTTGCCACAATGTCGATTTCGGGAGAAATACTTACGGCTCTCTGTACGGCTAGTCTGGTGGCGATCGGGTCAGATATCGCGATTAGCATTGATCTCGCCTGATCGATTTCGGCTTTTTCGAGTACCAGTAGACTCGCGCAATTGCCGTATAGGTAGGGAATATTTTGCGATCGTAAAATCTGCACCTTTGATTCCGCCTCCTCAATTACCAGCACAGGATAGCCTTTGGACTGCAACAAAGTTACTATCCCCTGTCCGATGCGTCCATAGCCACAGACCACCACATGATCCTTCAGTTTTGCATTATCCGAAAGCTCTTGTGGCATATCTAACTTGTTCATCCAAGCTTTGAGAAATGGCACTTTTTCGAGCAGCAGTAAAATTTGTGGTGTTGCCTTTAGTAAGAAAGGCGTAATCACCAAAGTAACTGCGGTTGTCCCTAAAATCAGCAAGTATACACGCCGCGAAACTAATCCTAATTTCTGCCCTTCACTAGCAAGTACAAACGAAAATTCGCCAATTTGGGCTAAACCTAGTCCTGCAAAGATGGCAACTCTCAGGGGATAGCGAAAAATGCTAACCAATGGCACGACAATCAAGAATTTACCGATCATCACGATCGCAACCAGACTCAGAATCAATTCCCAGTTTTGCAATAAAAATACGGGATCGATCAACATGCCGATCGCCGCAAAGAATAAAGTGGCAAACACATCGCGCAAAGGTTCGACATAGGTGAGCGCCTGATCGGCATACTCCACCTCAGAAATCATCAAACCTGCCACGAATGCGCCCATTTCAATCGACAAGCCTAATTGTTCGGTCAGGAGCGCAATCCCCAGACACAACACAATCACGCTCAGCACAAATAACTCGCGACTCTCGGTACTCGCTACCCATCGCAAAAACGGCGGGATCACCCAAATTCCTGCCACGATCGCCGCTCCTGCAAATAAAGCGGTCACGGCTAAAGCTTTGGCAACTTCGATGCCAACAGTTTCAGGATGATTTAATGCAGGTAACACTGCTAGCATCAAGCCCAAAGCTAAATCTTGAATAATTAACATCCCCAATGTCACCTGTCCCTGTGCAGACTCAGTTTCATTAGCTTCCATCAAACTTCGCAGCACCACCGCTGTCGATGACAACGACAAGATGCCGCCCAGAAAAATACCTTGGGCGGGAGTCTCCACCCATCCCACAAATACGGATACACCCGCAGTCAAGGCGATCGTTAGCAAAATCTGTAATGAGCCGCCGCCTAAAGCGATCGCTCTAACTTTATTTAATTGCTTTAGCGAAAATTCCACGCCGAGAGCAAATAGTAAAAATGCAACCCCAAACTGAGCAAGGGTTTCCACCTGAATCAGTTCTTTAATCAGCCCTAAACCCGTGGGGCCAACGATGATGCCACCAAAGATGTAGCCCAATAAAACTGGTAATCGCAGCGCTGCCGCAAATAAACCGCCAAACGATGCGGCGGCAAGTACAGTTACCAAATCAACAATTAACCGAAAATCTTCCTGCACAGAAATCAACTCAAGAACGTTGCTTTCTCTACTTTACTCCCTTCGCACCCAAGAGTTAGGGTTGTAGCGCTTCGCGCCGCAACCCTAATTCTTGCGTTTTACTGTCTAAAGCTCGCAAAATAAAACCCAAATATGGCACGGCGGGCGCAGCCCGCCGGGGCATATTTTGGTGGTTTTTTTGGCGCGTTTGACCTGTGTCTTTTTCACCTCTCCGCGCCCCCGGGGCCGTTTACACGGTCGGGGGTGGGGGGGGGGGGGTGGT